>NZ_VPDH01000005.1:0-79627 GCF_013417785.1 Acinetobacter sp. YH12227
TTCGCAAGAGATGCGATGGATGTCTGGTGATTTGTAGTCATAAATTTTAGTCCCCACTTGTTTTTAAGTGGGGACTAAATTAAGGCTTATAGGATGAATTCATAAGGTGTGTTCAGCGGACGCTTACCAATCTAAAGTTAAATACTTTAAATGAAGCCAAAGTAGAGCATTATTTTGAAAGTAATATGGCACAACGTCTAAATGATGAAATTCACTGCAAGAAATCTCAAAACCTATGTAATATTGATTTCGATATCTTCACGGATACGCAAGATCCAACTACATCAATTCACCCTAAACTTCGTTTTGATGAAAAAGCACATACTGTGCAAGCTGATTTCAAAATTGGAAATGAAGCCAAAATTATTAAATATGAAATGAGTGAAGAAGGTTGCCCTAAGATTAAAAATATAATTTATACAGGGGATTACGATTTAGACATGCTATTGAGTAATCCGACTGAACAGGACATGCATGCTGCTGATATTGAAATATCTAATGATGCTTCAATGGCAACAGTAGAATAGTTATAAACATGGATTACACTTGAAAGCCTGTACTAATTCATTTTGGGTACAGGCTTTTTTATAAAGACTATCTAACTTAGAGTGGTAAAATTTCAATGTCTGCATATTGCTGTATGTCTTCTTCTTTGAGATTAAATATTTCATCCAAAAAGGCAACATTAAAACTGCCGACACTTGATGCAAGCTCAAATGCCTTTTGCCCAGCGATGGCGAAGTGAATATGTGCAGCAACGGTTCCAGTCGTTACATTCTCACTGACAGCACAATAGGCAGCGATGAGTGCACCTAATGCACAACCCGATGCAGTTACTTTGGGTTGTAGATAACAACCGCCATTGATTTTAATTACTGCATTCATTTGCTTAGATAAAATAAAATCGGATTCCCCTGAGATTGCAACACATTCACAGTGTTCGAGTAGGGTACTGGCTTGTAAATAGGTTTCAGCACTATTTAAGGTGCTATCCACACCTTTAGATTCACCTTGATTACCAGCTAGACCGTTGATCTCGGATGCATTGCCGCGAATAACATGTGGTTTATATTGCAAAAGAGTATTTACCATCTCTGAACGCCATGGCAGTACTGGGCCATAACCGACAGGATCAAGCACCCAAACTTTACTTAATTGCTTTGCAGTTTGAGCAGTAATTTGTATTGCCTGCATTTGTTCAGATGTAGGCGTACCTAAATTAATATTGATAGCACTCGCAATTGTTGCAAAACTTTCAGCTTCAAAAGGATTGTCGATCATTGCAGGTGATGCACCTGCAGCCAGTAGGACATTGGCTACATAATTACTCGCAACTGCATTGGTAATAATATGCACCAAAGGTTGAGTGGTTTTAAGTTCAGTCCAAGCTTGGATAACACTTTCTAGGAGAGGACTATTTAAGTCAGATAAATCAGTATTCATAGTGGAATTAAATTTTTCAGATTGATTCATTCATGTTCTCCCTTAACGGGTGAAGTAGTGGTCTTGATGTTTGCAATTACGACAGAATAAGCTGACATAGTCCTCAGCGTCATAATCCACAGAGAGTTCCTGTGAACCGCAATACATACAACGTTTGGTGGAGTAAAAACTTAAACGAGGCTCAATTTTTTTCCAAGCATGCCGGATAGGTTGCACAAAAATGCTCTCATCTAGTCCGAGAAAGTTAAACAGTAAAATTTCACTCATTTTGCTAAAAGGGAGTTGTGGCGGACGTGGTAGGGTAAAAGTTTCCCATTTCTCTTGTAGGCCACGCTCACGATACTGCTGCAAGGTCTTTTTCAATAGATTGGTATTAATGAAATTTTCATTTCGAACTTGTAATGCTTTTTGCTTGTGCAGGTATTCTAAAGCAGACTGAATCATGTAATAGATTTGCCCTACAGCCAAACTATCTAATAAACGGTAACAGAACACTTGGAAACTTTTATTCCCTGCAATTTGGATTCCCCATGTTTTGCAATAAAACTGCATAAATTGTACGATTTCTTGATACAACACGAGATACAAAGTTTCTTTAACTTCATCAGCACTTTTGAACGCGACACCCATAGCAAGGTTTTGATAAAACCAAGCACGCAGTTGCGTGGTAATGCTAAATAGACTCGGTTCAGAATATCCATCTAAACGGACATTGATATAATATTGTTCAGCCTGTATTGCACTATCTTTAACAATTAAAACCTGCTCGTTAACTAAATGCTTTTTTAGTGCTTGCTGAAAAAAATAATTGGGGCTGATGTAGTGATATTTTATGGATTCCCAATCAATGTATTCCACATGTGTGGTGTGTTCATGTACATGATTATCCAGTAGTGCAAGTAAAAAAAGTTTTTGTACAAAACTTAATTCACTCAGTTCGCGTTCTTGTAAAACCTTATTTTTTAATTTGCGCTGTTCTTGTAATCGTGTTTCTTTAAGTAGCTTTTTACGGGCCATTTGGCAGCTTTCGCAATGGCAATTCAATTGCTGTTCAGGAAAGATTTGATGTTTACAGTGACTGCATTCGTGAAAGTTGAATTCCTGATCCATTTGTTCTGCGTCTACCCAATACATAGATGCTCGACACAAAGGGCATTGTGTACTGTCATCCATTTGTTTGCGTAGCACATTAAACATAGTTGTAAATCATTTCGATAAGCTCAAGTCGATTATACACATCTCTATTTAAGTACGGGTTACGGAATTTAATACCTTTCTTGTTTGCATAAAAAAAGTGCTGCATCATTTGCAGCACTTTAGCTGAAAAGAAAAATTAATAGGCTGCTGGACATGGAATTGATTCATCCTCCTCGCCAAGTTGTTTCGCATTAATTAGTGCTTGTACTTTTTTCGACGGCACTTTTTTAGCGCCAAGCGTATCGTAAGTGTTCAATATCGAACTTACTTCGTGAGGTTGAAGTGGGACACCTTCGCAGCTCATAAACATTGCTATTACTTTATGATCGATATTTGCGGCATCCAACGCTTTTAAAGTTTTAAGATTCTCCATCCGAACAATATGATCTTTAATAAACATAGTGCACCTCTTTTTTGTTTTGATAAATATTAAGTTTGTTTTACAAGATAGGTAGTGCAAAAAGTGTGCACAAAATAATCAGCTTGAAATTCATATGTATAAAAAATCAAATAATAATTTTTAATCTATTGATATTTAAATATATTTTATGCGGGTCTAAGTTGTAACAATTCTATAAATAGCTACTTTAGGATTGAGCGGAATATTTATTCAAAGTTTAGATGTTTTTATTGATACATGCTGGTGCACATTGTGAAAACACAGAGAGACAGATTAACTCATCTTTAAAATCATTGATTTTTCAGCGTTTATACGGCTCTTATGTTAAATTGAATTAAATTTTATTTTATCTTCATTGCACCTTTTAGGTAGCACTCAATTAAAAGTTGAATTAAATGGATTTGTGTTACTCAATAGGTTGCTATCGGTAGGCAGATTCGTTTGGAAATGATGGTGAATAACTCTTTAGATTCGTATTGGAAATACAAAATGTCAGATGCATTAAAAACAAGCAATATCACTCGTATGCAGCTATATAAAAAAGACCAAGGCGTAATGGTCGGTGCATTGGTCATTGGGCACGATAAAACGTTAGAGAAGACTTTGGAGTTATTAGGGTTAGCAACTCAGCATAATGTTTCAATGGTCTATGTCGCGGGAGCAACTGATGAAATTGAACAATTTCTAAAAGGCTTTGTATCTCGTTTTACTTTTGTATTTGTGGCAGATTATGACGCAGCGCTTGACCAAATCTTTCCAAATAGTTAAAGGCTTTAAAAAGTTAAATTTCAGTGAAGATTTATAAATGTCAGAGAAAGCACAGAAATGTGCTTTTTTTTATGCAAAGCTTTTTAAATGAATCGATCTAAAACCGAAGTCAAATAATACGGCACCGATATTGCTATAGAGATGCCTAAATATGCGCCAAACTTAAAGAATTATTCTCATTGAATGATTGAAAATAGGTGGAATTGCGCCCATATATAAAACATTGTAAATGCGCAGACAGCCAATAAAACTTGTCGTATGATCAAGCGAGTTAGAATTTTTTTCACGCTTCGCTGATCGACGATAACAAAGGAACAGGACAAGATATGAACATCGCGGCAAATCCAATGGTCGAAGCAGACCAAACTGTATTTTTAAAAGATTATCAAAAACCTTCATATGTGGTTGATAGTATTCATCTTGATATTCAAGTGTTTGATGATTATACCAATGTAAATAGCAAACTGGTGATGCAGCGTCAAACAGCTGGTGATCTTGTACTGTTAGGGCGTGATTTAGAATTAAAATCCATTTCAATAAATGGAGAAGTGCTTTCAGCAGATGCTTACCAATTAGACGCGGAACAATTACGCATCTCTAATGCGCCAGATCAGGCTGTGATTGAAACTCAAGTGGTGATTCATCCTGAAAATAATACTCAGCTTGAAGGATTATATCTTGCCGGAAAAGATTTATTTGTGACGCAAAATGAGCCTGAAGGTTTCCGTAAAATTACTTTCTATCCTGACCGTCCAGATGTTCTGTCTGTATTTACTACACGTGTTGAAGCCGATAAGAAATTTCCAGTTTTACTTGCAAATGGTAACTTATTGGAAAAAGGTGAAGCGGGTGAGGGTCGTCATTATGCCGTGTGGCAAGATCCGACTAAAAAACCGTCTTACCTATTTGCTTGCGTGATTGGTGATTTGGCTGTACTTAAAGATCATTACGTGACGTCTGAAGGTCGTAATGTTGCTTTAGAAATATATGCTGAAGAAAAAGATATTCCAAAATGTCACATTGCGATGGAAGCATTAAAACACTCAATGCGTTGGGATGAAGAACACTATGGTCGTCCATATGATTTAGACAATTATATGATTGTGGCAACTAGTGCTTTCAACATGGGCGCAATGGAAAACAAAGGTCTCAACATCTTTAATACCTCATGTGTGCTGGCTGATGAAGAATATACGACAGATGCTGCAATTATGCGTGTTCAGTCAGTTATTGCACATGAATACTTCCATAACTGGACAGGTAACCGTATTACTTGTCGTGACTGGTTCCAACTGTGCTTAAAAGAAGGTTTGACGGTATTCCGTGATCAGTCGTTCTCAGAAGATTTACAATCTGCTGCGGTACAACGTATCGATGACGTTGCAGTGCTAAAAGCCCATCAGTTTCCAGAAGATTCAGGCCCGCTTTCACATCCACCGCGTCCAGATCATTTTGTTGAAATTAATAACTTCTATACCGCAACAGTGTACGAAAAAGGTGCGGAAATTAACCGCATGATGGCGACACTCTTGGGCAAAGAAAAATTCCGTGCAGGTACTGACGAATATTTCAAACGCCACGATGGTCAAGCCGTGACTGTTGAAGATTGGGTAGCAGCACTGACAGCGGGTTCAGGTGTAGATTTGTCGAGTTTCTTGATTTGGTATAACCAACCGGGCACACCAAAACTTGAAGCAAAAGGTGAGTACGATGCTGCAAATCAAACCTATACTTTAAGCTTGAAACAAAGCTTAAAGGCACACCCGAAATATCCAAATTTAAAAGCTGTGCCTATTCCTGTGGCTTTGGCATTGTTTGATGCGACGAGTGGTGAACAGTTACTTCTAAGCTCAGATGCATTGGTTGAAAATGGCATTAAAGATGGCGTGTATTTATTTGATACCGATACTGCAACCATTACATTTAGCGGTGTAAAAACCCAACCTGTTGTGTCTTTACTGCGTAACTTCTCTGCACCCGTTAATCTTGAATTTAACTATTCAGATGAAGAGCTTGCATTCCTGATGCAGTACGAGCCGAATGGTTTTAACCAATGGCAAGCCAGCCAAACCTTGTTAGAACGTATTTTGTTAAATGGCCATGATGCCGACATCTATGTTCAAGCTATTCAAAATACATTACCGGCATTGGTTGAGCGCGATCCATTACTTGCTTCACGTTTATTCGATGTGCCGACAGAGGGTTATTTAGGTAGTCGTATTGACACTGAATATAATCCAGAAAAAGTTCAAGAACAGCGTGAGGCGCTATTGAGTACTTTGGCACTTGAACTTGGCGCATTCTGTAAAGAGACCTATTTAATACTTGATCCAGATCTACAAAAAGATTTCTCTCAAGCTATGGGTGTACGGGCACTGAAAAACATCATGCTTTCGATGATGGCACGTCAAGGCGATGCGGATGTATTTGATTTGGCTGAACAGCAATATCAAACTACTGGAAATATGTCTGAACGTTTAGGCGCGTTAAAAGTATTGGTTTGGAATGATGCACCACAAGCGGAAGCTGTTTTAGCAGATTTTTATACCAAATTTAAGGATGAAGCCTTGTCTATGGATCAGTGGTTTATGCTTCAAGCAGCACATCCGAAAGCAACGGCTGAAACGATTAAGGCACTGACTGAACACGCTGACTATGACTTGAAAGTGCCAAACCGTATTCGCGCTGTAACGGGTGGATTAAACGCAAATCCAGTCAATACTTGGAGCTTTGGTGTTCAGCATATTATCAATTTGGCAAAAATATTAGATGAGAAAAATCCGATTGTCGGCTCTCGTTTACTGCAAATTTTGTCGCGTTGGTATACTTTGGCTGAACCACAGCGCAGTACAGTGAAGGCTGAACTTGAGGCATTAAAACCATTGGTTAAGTCAAAAAATGTGTCTGAAACATTAAACAGTATGTTGAGTGTTTAAGCTGACGTTGAAATACTGATTTAACTTGCATGTTTTAAATCAATTATTAAACCCTGTTTATCTCGAGATGAGCAGGGTTTCTTAATGCTGAATCTGAAAGCAAGATTTAGATTTTTTTTGAGCAAATTTTTTTTAGATATAAAAGTCAAACTATTAACTTGATAACAAAAGATTTAATAATAAAACTAAATTTTTAAGTGTGATTGTTAACTTTAAATTAATATAAAATGCAATATATATCACATAATAAGCGTAGAATATTAAGGCTTAAAGATCTCGTGTGTCGAAGTAGGGTGTGTTTTATATACACGCCAATCTTTAAACCCAAGAATTAGAATGTTTGAGGCAGGTATGTTGGTTAAGGTGGATGATGGATTTTATTTAAACTCCCATCATATTATTGCGGTTCGTATATCTAAAGATGTTCACAATGCTTTTGTTGTAGCAGTTGAATACACACCTAATAGTGTGCAAAGCACAGGGCTTTTTGAGAAAAAGTTTTCGGTGGGGGTAGATGCAGAACGTTATTTACAAAGTTTGCATAAAATTATTGGCCAATCCTAATTTACATTGTTATCACATAAATAAAAAAGCCCTCGATGAGGGCTTTTTTATTTATTCTTTTACAATCAACACGGGGATTGGGCACTGCGTTAAAATATTTTGTGCAACGCTTCCGAGCATGGCTTTTTTCAAGCCAGTGCGGCCATGTGAACCCATAATAATTAAATCGACATTGAGTTCATCGGCAACTTGTAAAATACCTTCAGTTGGCGACACACCATGTACCAGACGTGTATCGACTTCAATACCATCTCGAATAAAAGATTGTTTAATATCTTCTAAACGTAATTGTGCGCTCTTTTCCGCTTGCATAAAGTATTCAGTAATCGCTGGTGCAATGGCATAAAAGTCAACACCCACAAAAGGGTCAACAGCAACCACACTTACTATAGTGACATGGGCATCTTGGCTTTTTGCCAGTGCTAATGCATGCTCAACAGCAGAATAAGAAATAGGAGATTCATCTACAGGAACTAAAATTTGTTTATATTGACTCATAGATCAGTTTCCTTGGTTATGGCTATTATTTTTAAGATATTCGTAAATCAGAATAATGCAATTATCATATTGAGAATAGAAAGCCCACCGAAGTGGGCTTAAACATTTATGCTTTAACAACAAGTACTGGAAGTTCAGTATTACTTAATACATCTTGAGCAAAACTACCTAAAAGCATTTTCTTGAAGCCCTTACGACCATGTGAACCCATTACAATTAAATCGGCTTTCACTTCATTGGCCGCTTCAACCACACCTTCAGCAGAAACTTGGCCTTTCACAATTTTACTTTGTGCTTCTACGCCTTCACTTGCAGTAATTGTTAATGCTTCTTTTAATGCAGCTTCTGCATTTGCATAGGCCTGGACAAAATATTCTTTCATAATTGCAGAAGAATAATAGAAATCCGCATCAGTAAATGGGTCTTCAGCAACAAGGCTGATCAGAGTCAGTTGGCTGTTAAATGCTTTCGCCAAGATGGCTGCTTTTTTAACTGCAGAAAATGAGATTTCTGAACCGTCGACTGGGACTAAAATTTGTTGATATGACATGAGAAAATCTCCACTATTATTGCTTTAAACCCTATGCTTTATTGATAGCATATTGTGTGCGTTGGTTCAATTTATAAATATAAAAAATATCGTAAATTCATAAAATTAGAAAGAATTTAAATGTTAATTTGTCAACTGTCCGTCAAATAAAGCAGAGCAAAAAACTAGGATTTAAGTATTTTTTTGTACTCAATAAATTTGACTGAAATTGTCGGATTTATAAGCAGAATTACTTGTGTTCAAGGAAATAATATAAGCTTAAAATATCAGCCGATAAATATTTAATTTTCAATCAATCATCCCTATATATGGTGTAGATGATTTTGTAAATAGCTTAGTAGATCAGATTGGAAAGCACATTGGGTAATCGCATGTATACAAAATTAATATTCACGGTATTGAGCCTTTGTTCAGTTTTTCAATTATCAGGTTGTCAAAATACACAGAGCAGCACGAAATTAATTGCGGGTGCATTTAATCTATCGACTCAAGTACAAAAACAATTTATTGATCGGCATGCGCCTGAAAATGTTTTGATACACAGTAATGTACTGTATCAGCAGAATCCAGATTTACATCTAGATATTTATCAACCAGATAATATTGCTAATTTATCGCCAAGACCAACAGTGGTTTGGATACATGGCGGTGGTTGGGTTTCAGGCTCAAAAGAGCATGCGCGTGGCTATTTCAAGCGTTTAGCAGCAGAAGGTTATAATGTCGTATCTGTACAATATCAGTTTGCACCTGAAGCTATTTATCCGACTCAACTCCATCAAATTGATTCTGCGATGAACTTTATTCGGCAGCATGCAAATGACTGGAAAATAGATCCCAATCAATTGTATTTAGCAGGGGATTCTGCTGGTGCAAATATGGCCAGTCACTATGCTGCTTTGGTGACTAATCCGGTTTTTGCGGAAAGTTCTAATATTTATCCTGTTATTCAACCCAATCAACTTAAAGGCTTAATCTTACATTGTGGTATTTATGATTTAGCCTCTTTTGTAAAAACAGCACCTGAAGAGATTGGTTTGATTGAATGGGGCGTGTATAACCTTGTTCAAGCCTACACAGGTGATAAGAAGGATGATACAGAGTTTCTAAAAAGTATTTCGACCAGTCCGCATATCACAAAAAATTATCCGCCAGTATTTATCAGTGGGGGTAATAAAGACTTTTTAACCGAAACACAATCCATGCCTTTCGTAAAGCAGTTAGAGGACGTGGGAGTTCCAGTGAGTACAGCTTTTTATCCAGATTCAAAAGAGTTGCTGGTGCATGAATATCAATTTATGATAGGTAAAAAAGCCAGTCAACACACCTTTCAGCTTACGACCGAGTTTCTTGCGAAGCATTCAAAATAAAAGCAATCTTTATGCGGCTTAGATATATTTCGCCATAAAAATAAATCTAAGCTTGCGAAAATAATTTTAAAAACATAACATACCTACCGATTGGTATGTTTGTTTGAGAGTGTAATGAATTCAGTCATGTTTGCATATGGGTTATTGGCCTGTGCAATTATTTCAGAAGTAATTGGTTCAACATTTTTAGTGAAGTCAGAAGGCTTTAGTAAATTGGTTCCATCCTTAGTCGTAGTGGTACTTTTTTCATTGGCATTTTACTTATTGTCGCAAGTGATTAAAGTCATACCACTTGGCATTGCTTATGCCATTTGGGCGGGAGTAGGGATTGTTTTAACTGCTTTAATTGGCTACTTTATCTTTCGACAAAGTTTAGATATTCCTGCAATGCTAGGTATTGCTTTGATTGTTGCAGGTGTCGTCGTCATTAATTTATTTTCAAATTCTACAGGGCATTAAAAGATTTTATGGACAATCCGCATCAGCGTAAAAAAGAACCGCAGTTAATTCGTCAAAGTATTTTGCAGCACGCAATTCAACTGGCTGCAGAAAAAGGCGTTAATGGTGTTTCTATTCAAGCTGTTGCAGATTTGGTAGGCGTGACGAAAGGCGGTGTTTTTCACCATTTTCCGAATAAAAAAAAACTTTTAGAGGCGATGGTTATTAGCCTGTTGCAACAGTTGGATGATGTCATTGATCGGCTTATTGCAGATGATCCTCAGCCACACGGTTGTTTTACTCGCGCCTATATTGAAATTACCCTTGAAAAAACTGTGTACGGCTTGGAGCATTCGTGGTCTGCAATCTCAATGACCATGCTGACAGATCGTACTTTTAACGATTATTGGATTGAGTGGTTGGGTGAGCGATTAACGAAACACCAAAGCACAGATGCAGATATTGAGTTAAAAATCTTACGCTATGCTGCGGATGGCATTTGGTTGACTGCATTTACAGAAGTTGAGGATATCAGCGAAACAAAATTACTTAAAGATGAACTGATCGCGCGTACTTATCGTGGGATCAGTTCATAAACTTAGGCAGATTTTTTTGCTTTAAATTTGAAAATGAAATGGATGACTAAACCGAAAAGCAAGCCCCAAAATGCTGAGCCAATACCGTAGAACTGTACACCCGAGGCACTAAATAAAAAGGTTAAAAGTGCCGCTTCACGTTCACTCGCATCTTGGAAGGCAATCACAATGTTGTGGCCAATAGTGCCCAATAAAGCAATACCGGCAAGTGATGTAATAAAAATGAGCGGGAAGGACATTAAAAAGCTGACTAAAGTGGCTGCAAAAATGCCCATCAAAATATAAAAGATGCCACAACTCATGCCTGCAATATAGCGTTTTGTAGCATCGGTGTGAGCTTGATCATCGAGACTTATGGCAGCACTTATGGCTGCAATATTGACACTAAAGCAGCCAAAAGGAGCAAAGATTGCTTGAGCAGTTCCCGTCCAACCTATGAGCTGATTGACATGAGGTTGATAGCCATAGCTTTTGATCATGGCTAGACCTGGTAAATATTGTGATGCCATATTGATGACAAATAATGGCAGCGCGAGTCCGAGTATCGCAGGAAAAGAAAATTCAGGTTTAATCCAAACAGGTTGCGCAAAAGCAAGATCAATTGCCGGCATTTTAAAGTTAAGTAATATTGGACACATGGCTATACCAATAATCACTGTGAGTACAATGCTATATCGCGGCCAAAGTCGCTTCATGATGACATAGGCGGCGAGTAAACAGAGTACGTAAGCCCATTCATTTTGAATACTGGCAAATAATGCGATGCCGAACTTTAGCAGCACGCCAGCAAGCATGGCACTGGTTAAACTTTGTGGTATATGGGTGAGAATTTTTTCGAAGATGCCTAAAAAACCTAAAATGGCAGTCACTAATCCACAGATAAAAAATGCACCAAGTGCAGCATTCATACTATAGCCATTGGCAGTAGCCAAAATAAGCGCCAAACCAGCTGTAGACCATGATGTCGCTACAGGATATTTAAATTTCCAAGAAAGCAATAAACCACATAAACCAATACTTAAACCCAGTGCCCAAAACCAAGAGGTAATTTCAGCAGTATCTGCACCTAACATTTGGGCAGACTGAATCACTAAGACAGCAGAGACACTTATACCGACCAGAAAAGTAATAAAACCAGCAAAAACTGCGGGCACAGAGCAATCTTGAAGAATTTTTTGCATAATCCTTGTGCAACTTTTTAATTGGAAAATGTGTGATGTTTCACGATGATACGCTCAACCCTTGTACAGGGAAAGACGATTTTTTGAATAATAAGTAAAAATGAAGTTTCCAAAATATTATGCTTAAATAAAAGTATGCTCAGCATAAAGAGTAACTATTCTTTTGAATGGCCGTTTTACCTTTTTATTTTAGTCTAAAACCAGCAATACCAACTTATCTATTGTAATATTGAGTTGAGAGTTGTATTTGGTATATAAAAAATCAGTATTTCTCGTAATTATTACATCGTTGATGTTGCAAGCTTTAAGCCAAAACCACAGAATAAAAGGCCAACAGAAGCCACACAGCACGCGGTGAACTTATAGCGGTGAGTAAAATAAGTTGCGAGTTTTGCACCAGAGAAAATCAGTACGGTTAAATAACTCATACTAATAATTTGTAAAACTATAGCCAGTGCAGTAAAAGTGATTGCTGGGTAGGCATAATTTGGATCGACAAATTGTACGAAGAAAGACAGGTAGAACAAAATAGCTTTTGGATTCAGAATGCTAATGGTGAGAGCTGTACGAAAAGGTTTGAGCTCTTCTAAACTTTGATGATTTTGTTGAACTTGATCGGGCATAGCAACGGCATGCCAAGTTGCATAAGCTGCTTTAAGTAACTTAATTCCAAGATAACTTAAATATAGCGCACCAATAATTTTTAATAATATGAATAACCAAGGAAATGCATGCAGTAAAGATGCGGCACCAAGAGCTGTAAATAAGATGAGAATAATATCGCCAAAATAGACGCCAAAGGCACTTTGGTAGCCTGCTTTAATGCCGAAACGAGAGGCAATGGACATGACATATAATGAGTTTGGGCCTGGCAAAATCACAATTAAAATCGTACCAATGATAAAGGTCGTTAAATCTGTGATGCCAAACACTGAGTATACTCATATAAAAAAGCCGATGTCACAGTATAGCAACATCGGCTTTTGAACAAGCAGTAAAATTTATTTTAAGCTTTAATTTCAGCATCAATGCCAAAGGATTGGCGAAGTAAACTACTGAGTTGTTCACGTGCTTTTATAAAGCCATCTATACCACCTTGCAGTAACTGAGCTGACATTAAATCTTTTTCAACTTCAGAGTTGAAGCGTTGTTTATCCAAAGGTTGTACGTCATGTTCACAATGTGCATGAGCATGATTGTTACTAAGTTGCGCTTCAACGACGCGACTATCTTTTTCTAGCTCAGCTAAAAGGTGTGGTGATACTGTTAATAAATCACAACCTGCCAGCCCTAAAACTTGATCTACGCTACGGAAGCTTGCGCCCATAATTTCAGTTTTAATGTTGTGCTGTTTGTAGTAGTGATAAATTTGTTTTACTGACAGTACACCGGGATCTTTTTCAATTGGATAGTGATCTACATTTTCAGCTTTTTTGTACCAATCTAAAATACGCCCAACAAATGGAGAGATTAAAGTTACATTCGCTTCAGCACAAGCTTGTGCTTGATGTAAACCAAACAATAATGTGAGGTTACAGTGGATGCCTTCTGCTTCGAGTGCTTTTGCTGCTTGAATGCCTTCCCAAGTGGATGCAATTTTAATCAAAATGCGATTTTGGTTAATGCCATACTGTGCATACAAAGCGAGAAGCTCTTTGGCTTTAGCAACGGTTGCATCTGTATCATATGAGAGCACAGCATCAACTTCCGTTGAAACTCGTCCTTCAATCAATTTTAAAATTTCAACGCCAAATTTGACTGTTAGGATATCAATCGTGCGTTCAATCAATTCATCACTGCTATAACCTTCTTTACGTGCCTGTTCAAATGCGAGTTCAATCAGTTGTTTATTTTCAGGTTGGTTCGCAGCTGCTGTAATTAGCGACGGATTTGTTGTTGCATCCAGTGGGCGGAAAGTTTCAATCGCAGTTAAATCACTGCTGTCAGCAACAATAGTCGTAAGGCTTTTTAATTGGTTTAACGCATTCTGAGTCATTGGATATCTAGTTCTTAATGTTCTTGGTGTATGTACTTTTATAACACAATCTTTTTAGAACCCAACCGAAAAGCGCCCGACAACTGTGCTTAATTGGTATTTTTTCGTGAATTACGGATGTGATTAATCAAAAAATGAGCAGCAGAGCCCATCAGTTTTTCACGATTCCAAACCAAATCGACAAAATATTCAAATTTAGGTGTGAAATCCAAAAAGTTTAAAACTTTCAGTTGTTGAATGAGCTGAGGATTTTCATTGAACATCTGTGAGGGAAGGACACCCCATCCGAGGTTTTGAATGATCATCGAACAGGCAGAATGATGGTTATCCGTACGCCAGTATTGTTTGGAAAACAGTAATTCAGGCTTAATGGTTTTATCTCGGCTAGCAACCACAATTTGTCGGCTCTGTAAAATTTGTTCAAAACTGACTTGCTCAAATTGAGCGAGTGTATGATCTTTCGCTGCAACTGGAACGAGGGACTCAAGTTTCAGTTCTACAAATTGCTCATAATTTTCTAATTCTTCTCGTTCGAACATCAATGCTAATTGAGCTTGTCCATCGCCTAACATTTGTTGTGCATCTTCTTGTGGGGCTGTGAAAATATTGATTTGAAGTGAGGGAAATTCCTGTGCTAATAAACTGATGTAATCCGTCCATTGAGTATGAATTAACTCTGAAACCACCACAATATTCAGTGAAGACTCCAATCCTTGACTTAATGCTACAGCATGTTGTTTCCACTGTTGCATTTCAGTGAGGAGCTGTTGGGTCTTTTCATATAGACTGCTTGCCTGTGCAGTAGGGACAGGCTCACGTCCTATACGCTCAAATAGTTTCATGTCTACATCTATTTCTAAATTGGCAATCGACATGCTAACCGCAGAAGGGACTTTGCCGAGTTGACGTGCTGCAGCAGAAAAAGAACCCGTTTCCATAACAGTCTTAAAGATAGTGAGTTGTTCTTGATTAATATTCATTTTGCTTATCTATCAAATATGTTGAAAGATTCTAACTCAAATGATCAATTAATTGAAAATATAATGCACGCATATTAAATTTTATTAGGTGTTTTTCAAAATGTTGATTTCCAGAAGAAGGATTATTCATGCGCTTAGCTATGAGATCATCCTGTTGGTGATCATTGCTATCGCTTTGAGTTTTATCTTTGCAGTTCCAATGGAAGTGACAGGAACGCTAGGTATTGCTATGGCGATAACTTCAGTTGTTTGGAATATGATTTTCAACCACTTTTTTGAGAAATATGAAGCAAAAAGAAAACTAAAAAGAACGGTAGGTGTTCGTATTTTACATGCGATTGGCTTTGAAGGTGGTTTGATGCTTGCAACCATTCCAATGGTTGCTTATGCCTTAGAGATGAGTTTGGGACAGGCTTTCTTAACGGATCTAAGTTTGACACTATGTATTTTGGTTTACACATTTATTTTCCAATGGTGTTATGACCATATTGAAGCATCGATGGGGATTCGAGTATCAACATAAGTACTTAGTTAAAAAACCACTAAGAAAACTCAGATTTTTCAAAATAAAATATAAAGCTCAGTTAGACATTTTATAAAAAACTGTCAACTGGGCTTTATTTTGTCCATTCTATTTGATGGGTATATCAATAAATACAGTCGCATAAAATACTTAAAAATTATATAAAACATATGCTTATTGAATTTATTTTTGGGGCAGAAATTGAGTGTTAAGTTGAAGACGTTAACCGTCTCTATCTCTTTGTTATTGGTTGCATGTGGTGGTGGGGGTTCAAGCACATCCGGAAATCTGAATTCTCCAGAAGATAAACCAGTGATAGATACTAGTGAGGGTTTAACTAAAATCAATGAATTTCGCGTACTGGATGTAGGGGCAGAATTAACAGCGCAAGATTTCTCATTAGAGACTTGGAATCCTTCTGCTATGGCGTTGGACGGCGATATTTTATATATCTCAAATAGCCAAACTTCCTCGCAAATTTTACGTTATGACTTAAAGCAAAAGCGGGCATTAAGTGCAATTGATCCGACACTGCTAACGGGATTAGCAAAAACTTGGGATGGTATCGTTGATATTAGCCTACAAGCAGGTCGTCTATATGTTGCTTCATATGGTTCGAATCGTATTGATGTTATCGACATTGCAACAGGGCAACCTCAGTTTGTAATGGCATTAGGGACCGGCGTGTGGTGGGGAGATGCCTTAAATTATGCTTTAGTACACAGTAATGCCGTTACGGCAGATGATCGTTTTGTCTATGTACCAGATATTCAAGGACGTATTAATGTGTGGCAGCAAAGTGACGTTCGTGCTGAAAATCATTTAAAAGCCAATAAGTTTGCCCGTTTAAGTTTGCCAAATTGTGCACGTAATTGTAATGCTCGGATGCAGAGCATGGGTGACTATCTTTATACCAGTCTGCCAAATGGTACGACCTATGTACATAATTTAAAAAGCTTAAAGCAAGGTGATACGGATGTTGCCCCGATACTGACAGAATCAACATTATCAACGGTGATGAATCAAGCTGCTGATGGTCAAGTTTATGTGTCTCGCAATAATGGCGTAATTGAAAGTTACTTGGCGAAGTCATTTAATACCAAACAAATATTACCAACCAATTTGGTTGATCAATTTAGTAATTATCGTGTGAAAGGCAATGACAGTACGCAAAACCTAGCAAAGGCTAGTGATCTTGTTGTACATGAGTCGACTTTATTGCACTTAGCAAATCAAAAAATTACCCTTTTGCCGATGCGAAGTTTACAGCAAAATAGAAGTAATCAAACGGCACAAGCCACTGAGTTAAAGCAGGCTCAGGCAATACAACAGTCTCGAATGCTACAAGATGGTGAAAGCTGGGAGGTTTTGACCAATAAAGACGAGCGTCATGTGTTCATGGATAAAATTTTATCTGCACAGTTGAATGGCGCAAGTTTAGACATACAAAGTTATAGCGCTGTTCCTGTGAAAGACGTGCAATTGCATGCCAAGTTAAAAAATTCAGATCAGTGGGTCGTGCTAGCGCATATTGATGAAATTCAGGCATTTTCCAAAACACGTTTAGCATTGAAGTTAGATGACCAATCTCGTTTTCCATTGGTGAATGGGCAAGGTTCAATTCAATTGTCAGGTTTAAGCCAAACTCAGCAGATACCTGCGGGACTATTTGATTTTAAATTCCATTCTGATACAGATTTGCATGTTCAAAAATTGAATCAGATTAAGGCCAAATGGAAAATTTTCTTTGGTACCTATAATCAAGAAAATGATCCAGCTTCAAGCTGGCGCAGAATAAACGCGTTATATGCGCGTGAATGGGTCATGATGATGACTAATTTGGCATACATGCTAAGTACCCCTGAGTTTGAACATTTATGGTTTAATCATAAGAAAGTCATGGGGCATGAGTTCTTTGGTAATGCCGGCTTGGTTGAAGGTGAGAATGGCATTTTCAAAGCAGAAGATTACACACGGATTTATCAACAAATTTTAAATCGTAGTGAAATTAACCTTGGCATTACAGCGATGGGTGGCGGTCTTGGTGGTGGTTCAGTACTGGGTGTAGATACATGGATTTTCTATGGACATTATCGTCATTCAGGCTATGGCATCATTGCTCATGAATTTGGACATGGTTTTGGTAGCCACAGTAGTGCATGGTCAAATTCAGCCTATGGTTTTCAACCAATGATGGCATGGTTACATTTCTACTTCCAACGACAAGCGGGATCAATTCCTTATATGGATCCAGATGTGAATAAATTCCATTTGGCATCGCCAGATCAGCTATATGCGGGTGTTACATCAAATATTGTTAATGCCGTTCCGGGTAAGACACCAATGAATATAATTGATCAATATTTTGCAGCGAATCCATTAGCTAAAAAATAATTCAATCCATAAAAAACCGCTCATATGAGCGGTTTTTTTTAATTTAGATGTTAGGCATTATTTTTCAATAATTGCGGTTACACCTTGACCGCCAGCAGCACAGATTGAAACCAATACACGGCCTGAACCTTTTTGATTCAATAGCTTAGCTGCAGTTGCGATAATACGGCCGCCAGTTGCAGCAAATGGGTGACCTGCAGCAAGTGAAGAACCTTTCACATTAAGTTTGCTGCGGTCAATTGAACCTAATGGTGCATCTAAACCTAAACGTTCTTTACAGAATTTTGGATCTTCCCAAGCTTTAAGCGTAGACAGTACTTGTGATGCAAATGCTTCGTGAATTTCGTAGTAATCGAAATCTTGTAAAGTAATACCAGCACGTTCAAGCATACGTGGTACTGCATAAGCAGGGGCCATCAACAAGCCTTCTTTTTTCTCTACAAAGTCAACGGCTGCAGTTTCTTGGAAAGTTAAATACGCAAGGACTTCATGACCATTTGCTTTTGCCCATTCTTCAGATGCCAATAGCACACAAGATGCGCCGTCAGTTAGTGGAGTAGAGTTACCCGCTGTCATGGTACGAGCATCGCCTTTACCAAAAGCAGGCTTTAATTTTGCTAGTTTTTCTACAGATGAGTCTGCACGTAAGTTGTTATCACGATCCAAACCAAGGAATGGCGTAATCAGGTCATCAAAGAAACCTTCTTCGTAAGCAGCTGCCATTTTTTGATGTGAAGATGCAGCAAGTTCGTCTTGCGCTTCACGTGAAATACCCCATTCAAGTGTGGTAATTGCTTGGTGATCACCCATTGAAAGACCAGTACGTGGCTCACCGTTCTTTGGAGCATCCATCAAGTCTTTTACATTGATTTTAGTTAATGCTTTGAGGCGTTCTTTACCTGTTTTTGCGATGTTCAGTTCAAGTAGTGCTTTACGTAAACCATCACCAAAAGCGATTGGCGCATCAGATGTTGTATCTACACCGCCTGCAACACCCACTTCAATTTGACCCAAGGCAATTTTGTTTGCAACAAGGAATGCCGCTTGTAAGCCAGTACCACATGCTTGTTGAATATCGTAAGCAGGTGTTTCAGGAGCAAGTTCTGTATTCAGTACACACTCACGAGTCATGTTAAAGTCACGACTGTGCTTTAAAACAGCACCAGCAACAACTTCACCTAAGCGTTGACCTTGAAGATTAAAACGTTCAACAAGACCATTTAATGCCGCGGTGAACATATCGCTGTTTGAAGCAGTGAAGTAAGCGCCGTTAGAACGAGCGAAAGGAATACGATTACCACCGATAATAGCAACGCGGCGAACTGTGTTTTGACTCATGGTATTATCCTGTTGAACAGACGTTTGAGTTGTTGATTTTGAAACTGTTTTAGTATTTGAAGCTGGTGTTTTAGTACGAATAGATGCACTACGAGGACGAGTCGTTTTAGCCGCACCACTGGTTGACTTGGTTGCTGCGCCAGTACTTTTAGCGGTACGTGGTGTACTCTTTGATGTATTTGACACAGTTTCCGTGGTCGGAGTTTCGACTGCTGGATTTTCTTGAGTTGTTTTGCTCATAAGGCTTTTCCAAGCATGTGGATGATCTTCTTGTTGGGTACATTAGCATATTCACCAAAGGGGTAAATTGACTAAAATGACATTAGCAAAAGCATTCAGGTCAAGCCATCCGTGGTTTAACTCAAGTATGATTCCATGGAAACTGATGGAACTATTGAAATATAAGTATCTGACATCATCTTGAAGTTAAAGGGATATCTTCAGATCCATCAAAAATTAATCCGTATGAGAGATAATAAACATGACTGATCAATACCAAACATTTGCAAAAT
This sequence comes from Acinetobacter sp. YH12227, assembly GCF_013417785.1. Classification (NCBI taxonomy): domain Bacteria; kingdom Pseudomonadati; phylum Pseudomonadota; class Gammaproteobacteria; order Moraxellales; family Moraxellaceae; genus Acinetobacter; species Acinetobacter sp. YH12227. The sequence goes on from NZ_VPDH01000005.1 coordinate 19,682, forward strand.
CTCCTATTGGTAAATTTGTCATCAAAAATTTAGGTTTACCATCACCGACTTTCTTAGAGCGTTTTGAGTCTGCAACACCTGTAGTAAAAGGTGCTGTTTTATTAGGTGCGGCACCAGCTTCAACATTGTCAGGTGCAATTGCTCAAGTATTGGCAAATATTCATGCCAACAGTTATGCAGGTAATAATGCGGAACTACAGCAAGCTGCTGCCAAGTCAGGTTTAAACCTAAGCGCATTTAATGAAGGTGATAAAGAGTCTAAGTTTAAAGTTGTAGTTTTTGATGCATCTGGCATTCAAAATTCAGAGCAACTTCATACGCTTTATGCATTCTTTAATCCAATTGCTCGTCAAATTCAGGCATCTGGTCGTGTTGTGGTTGTGGGTACAACCCCTGAAACAGCGAAGACCGTGAAACAAGCTATTGCACAACGTGCGCTTGAAGGTTTTGTGAAGTCTATCGGTAAAGAATTCAAAAAAGGCATTGCTGCTCAACTTGTCTATGTAGATGAAGGGGCAGAAGCAAACTTAGAGTCTGCGCTGCGTTTTGTTATTTCACCACGTTCAGCTTATGTATCTGGTCAAGTAATTCGTGTTTCGAAAGCAGACGTTGTTGATGTTGATTGGAACAAACCGCTAGCAGGCAAAACTGCGGTTGTGACGGGTGCAAGCCGTGGTATTGGTGAAGCAATTGCGCATGTATTGTCACGCGATGGCGCACATGTGATTTGTTTGGACGTTCCACAACAACAAGCCGATCTTGACCGTGTAGCAGGTGAAATTGGTGGTTCAACACTGGCAATTGATATTACCGCAACTGATGCAGGTGAAAAAATTAAAGCAGCTGCAGCGGCACAAGGTGGTTTGGACATCATCGTACACAACGCAGGGATTACCCGTGACAAGACTTTGGCGAATATGAAGCCTGAACTTTGGGATTTGGTAATTAACATTAACTTATCTGCAATTGAGCGTGTAAATGATTACCTTCTTGAAAATGATGGCTTCAATGCAAATGGTCGTATTGTTTGCGTGTCTTCCATTTCAGGTATTGCAGGTAACTTAGGTCAAACCAACTATGCGGCATCGAAAGCAGGTGTGATTGGTGTAGTGAAATTCACAGCACCATTACTTAAAAATGGTGTAACCATTAATGCGGTTGCTCCAGGCTTTATTGAAACGCAAATGACGGCAGCAATTCCATTTGCAATCCGTGAAGCGGGTCGTCGTATGAACTCGATGAGTCAAGGTGGTTTACCTGTTGATGTCGCAGAAACAATTGCAATGTTTGCATCTACTGCTTCTACGGGTTTAAACGGTAACGTGGTACGTGTTTGTGGACAAAGCTTGTTAGGGGCTTAATGTAATCCCTCCCGATCTCCCTTTGTAAAAGGGAGGAGAAAAGTCCCTCTTTACTAAAGGGGGATTAAAATTCATTGGGAAAGTTAACCTCTCCCTAACCCTCTCCTTTAAGGAGAGGGAATTGCTTTTAAATAGATATATTTATAATTAAAAGGTTCGGTATGAATACTCGCCATTTTAGTCAACTTCCAAAGCCTTATTTAGCCTATCCAAAAGTGATTCAAGGCTTGATTTTTAAAAAGCCAAAAGGTGAAAAAGTTCTGCCGCAAGTTGAATATGTGGTGGATTCTTTTAAAGTCGATCAAAAGCATTTAAAAGCTTATAACGAAGTCTGTGGCTTTAAAAATAATGGTTATATTCCGGCTATTTATTTAGCGGTGCTTTCGCAAAGCTTACAAATGCATATGATGACTACTGAAGCATTTCCATTTGCGATTTTAGGATTGGTACATATCCGCAACCAAGTGAAGCAATATCGTAAAGTGGGTGTGAATGAAACATTATCGCTATCATGCAAATTCGGTGAATTGCAGCCACATGATAAGGGTGTGCAATTTGACTTTATTACCACTGCAAAAGTTGGTGATGAAGTTGTTGTGGAATCATTAACCACATATTTAGCACGTCAAAAAACTGAAAATAAAACAGCAGCAAAAGCTGCAGAAGCGAAGCCAGCTGAATTGCAGGTTCAAGCGCAGTGGGATGTTTCAGAAAATACCGGTCGCCGCTATGCGCTGACTTCAGGTGACTTTAACTTGATCCACATTCATGCTGTGACGGCTAAAGCATTTGGTTTTAAACAAGCGATTGCCCACGGTATGTGGAGTAAGGCTAAAGCTTTATCGAGTCTGAGTTTGCCAGAGGCTTATGAAGCAGATGTCTGGTTTAAACTACCGATGTATCTCCCATCACAAGTTGAGTTTTTAACTGCTCAAACTGGACAAGATACCGAGTTTGCAATTCGAAATAGCAAAAACAAAAAACCGCATGTAGCGGGAAGTGTAAAAGCACTGTAAGACTTAAGCCTAAATCGATATCGATTTAGGCTTTTTTGTTTTAATCTCAGACAGTTCATATAAAAAGGAATGCAGGATGCAGGCGGTCAAGGAATACTTATTTGCACAAAAGCATAATTATCAGGGTACTGTAGATCGTGCCTTTCAAGATTTAGCCGAACAGTTCAGTCGAATGCAGGATGCACGAACTGATTTAGGTGGTGCCGCTTTGGTGGTGTATTTCCAAGGGCAAAAAGTAGTTGATATTTGGACGGGTAAAAAGTCAGCCGAAGAAGCTTGGCAGTCCAATACACCCTCAGTCTGTTATTCTACGGGTAAAGGAGTACTTGCGACGCTTGCACATATATTAGTGAGTCAGGGCTTTTTAGATTACGACACACCTGTTGCCAAATATTGGCCAGAGTTTGCACAAAATGGAAAGTCGCAGATTACCTTAAGACATATGTTAAGCCATCAAAGTGGTTTATATGACATACGAAACAATATTGATACTGCTTCGGAAATGGCAGACTGGTCGCATATGCTGCATATACTCGAACAGGCGACACCGCGTTTTGAAGCTGCCACAGATGCTGCTTATCAACCTCTAACCTTTGGCTGGCAAGTGGGTGGAGTACTCGAAAAAGCCACTGGCAGATCACTTGTAGAATTGATGCAGCAACATTTGGTAGAGCCATTGCAATTAGATCATGTATATTTTGGTGTGCCTCAAGATAAACTCTGTGAAGTTGCAAGACTAATTCCAAAAAAGAAGAAGGCAGAAATAGTAGATGTTACAACCCAACAAAATAGTCAAAAAATAGCTAATTCAGAAAACTCTATTTCAAATAATGTTAAGAAAAAAAAGCTTACACACAAACCTTCCATGCTAGATAAACTGTTAGAGCTTTCAGGTCAAAACTTGCAAGACTTTCAAGATGGCATGATTCCAAAAGGTATGCGTCAATTTTCATTTTTTAGTGATGAAGGCTTGCAAGCAATCATTCCTGCGGCCACAGGTGTGTTTAGTGCTACTAGTCTTGCAAAGATATATGCCATGCTGGCGAATCAAGGGCAATGGCAAGGTCAAACCTTGATAAAGTCCGACACCTTTAATGAATTAAGTACGGTTCAATTTACCAAACGAGATCGAGTAATGCCTCTGCCGATGCATTGGCGTTTGGGCTACCACCGTATTCTAACGTTAGGGAAGTCTAGCAAAGGTTTTGGGCATATGGGCTTTAATGGTTCTGGGGCCTGGTGTGATCCGCAGCGCGATTTGAGTTTTGCCTATACCCATAATTTTCCGACAGGTTCAATCACGGGTGACTATCGTTTATGGGGCCTAACTCAAGAAACTTTACGCTGTGCAGATAAAGTATTAAAAGGGCGTAAAGGCTGGCTTTAAGAATAAGATTGCGTCAATGTGAATAGGGGAATTTAGCAATCTATGTTATTTTCCCTTGCAGTTTTAAAGGCAGTGATATGTTTTATGAAAAAAGTGATTTTGATTCATTTGGTGGCAAGTTCTGCATTGTTGGGCTGTCAGGACACAAAAAAACCTCAATCAAATGACAACACAGCAATCACTGCGGAAAAGCAACACGCGGCCTGGGTGGGTAATTATAAAGGTACAACGCCGTGTATGGGATGTCTTTCTCGTTGTGAAGATTGTCCCGGTATGGCTGTGGCTCTTGAGCTACATGAAGACCAAACTTATACACTCACTCGTGAAAGTCTAAGCGGTCATAATGACATTGAAGTGCTTAAAGGTGCAATTCGTTTTAATGATGATACTCAGCAACAGTTAGAGTTAATGCATGTGCAAACGCGCAATCTATTGTATGTAGATTTAGATCAGCAATTGCTCGAAATTCGTGAAGACCAGACGGCGAAACGCTATCAAATGCAGAGTGATTTCCTTTTAAATAAAGCAGTTTAAACATTCGAAATTTGTATTAAATTTGCCTGATTTTGAGGATAGCTCAAGATCGGGTTTTTATTGTTCAAACTGTGCCATTTATTTCACTATTAAGCAAAAAAACAGTATGCTTACACCTGTAAAAAGGAGCATACATGTATCAAGTACTTGCACGAAAATACCGTCCACGAAATTTCATTGAACTTGTGGGGCAAAACCATGTGTCACGCGCACTCACCAGTGCCTTAGAACGTGGTCGGTTACATCATGCGTATTTGTTTACAGGGACACGTGGTGTAGGTAAAACTACCATTGCGCGTATTTTGGCAAAATGTCTAAATTGTGAAACAGGGGTAACCTCAACCCCATGTGAAGTTTGTCCAACCTGTAAAGCAGTAAATGAAGGCCGTTTTATTGATTTAATTGAAATCGATGCGGCATCACGTACCAAAGTTGAAGATACCCGAGAACTACTCGATAACGTTCCTTATGCTCCTACACAAGGCCGTTTTAAAGTCTACCTGATTGACGAAGTGCACATGCTATCAACGCATTCATTTAATGCGTTATTAAAAACTTTGGAAGAACCGCCAGAGCATGTGAAGTTTTTATTTGCAACGACAGATCCACAAAAATTACCGATTACTGTAATTTCACGTTGTCTACAATTCACTTTACGTCCTTTAGCAGTAGATGAAATTACTACGCATCTGACTGATATTTTAAAAAAAGAACAAATTCAAGCTGAGCAAGATGCGATTTGGCAAATTGCTGAATCTGCACAAGGTTCACTGCGTGACGCATTATCTTTAACTGACCAAGCCATTGCTTATGGTCAGGGTTCAATTCAGCACCAAGATGTTAAAGACATGCTGGGTTTAATTGACCGCACTATTATTTATGATTTGATATTAGCGATTCATCAAAATCAGCGTGAAAGGGTAAGCGGTTTATTACTGCAATTCCGTCAACAAGCCTTAGATGTTTCTTTAGTTCTAGATCAATTAATTTCGACCTTGCATGAATTGGCATTGTTGCAATATTTGCCAGACTTGGCTTTAAAATATAGCGCCGAGATTAATCAAAAAATCATGCAATTGTCGCAGTTAATTTCTGCACAAGATTTGCAGTTGTATTACCAAGTGGCTTGTAAAGGTCGTGCAGACTTACAGTTGGCGGTGACACAAGAGCAAGGTTTTGAGATGTGTGTGCTACGTTTGTTAGCATTCCGTCCATTACAACCGAATGAAATGTTAGTTTCTGCGGTACAGCAAGAAACAGCAGCACAGCCTCAACTGATTCAAGCGCAGACGAATACTCAGCCATTAGATGAGCAACCTTTAGAACAAACGAATGTGAATGTGCATCATTCACCAGTCAACGTTGCTACTGAACAGCCAGTTTCTGCAGCTGTGGTCGATACGCCGCCAGTTTTCGATGATTTTGATGATTCACATTATGATGAAGATGACGGTTTCGCATCAGCACCTGCTATCGATGAACCTTCATCAGATGACTTCTTAGATGAAGAGCTAGACGAGCAGTCAAAAATAGCAGATGCTGAACCTGAAAGTGTACACGCCGTAGTCGATGTGAGTGAACAAGCTAAATCTGTGACTACTGCACAAAATGACACGATAGTCATGGATGCAGCTACTGAAGATACGCTATTTGATTTAGATGAAACGCCTAGTGTGGCAACGGCGGAGGTTAATGCAGCCGATATTGATTTCGAAGAAATTGCACCTTTAGAGTTAAGCATTACAGAATCTGTTCAAACACCACCAGTTGTGGAAGATACTCCGGTTGCTGTTAAGGTTGAAGATACATTTGATTTAGCTACACCAGATGTTGCTGAAACTACAGAGATGAGCGTAGTTACAGCACCTGTCAGCGTTAATCTTATGCCTCAGGATATCTTGACTTTACAGCCACAAATACTTGAAGGTGAGTGGACTGTCGATAAGTGGGAGTATTGGTTCCGTAATAGTCAACTTTCACCGGCAGTACAAGAGTTGGCACAGCATGGCATTATGAGCGGAAGCATTGACGGGGAGTCGATTTTCCATATTCCCAAAAAATATGAAGCTTTAGTGACCCAGTTACAGCATGTTCTAGAACATGCCATCCGTGAGCAGTGGTCAAATGTTCATTTCCAAATTCGTTTTGAAGATGTAGATGATGTTACGCCATACGCATTACAGCATGTGCGAAAAGAAAAAGCTTTTGCTCGTGCGAGTGAATTACTGCATGCAGAGCCAGTGGTAAAAGATTTACTCAAAAGTTTTGATGGTGAATTACAAAATATCCAACTTAAATAAGCGTTAAGTTGGATACAGAATAGTTGAATAAATAAAAACTTATTTGACTAAAAATTGCATGAGAGCATCTCGCATATCATTCGGTATCGAGGTGCTTTTTCGTGTTTGGCGGTCAACAAAGACATGTACAAAATGGCCTTGTGCGGCAGCTTGGTCTTGACCTTGTTTGAAAATAGCAAGGTCATAACGTAGCGAAGAATTGCCAATTTTACTAATTGCAACACCTACTTCAATAATCTCTGGATAAGACAATTCTTGTAGAAAGCTACAAGCTGAATCAACCACTAAACCAATAATTGGGGAGTCTTTTAATTGAAATCCAGCATGTAGAATTAAAAGTGCGTTAGCTGCGGTGTCAAAGTAGCTGTAATAGGTCACGTTATTGACGTGACCATACATATCGTTATCGGCCCAACGTGTTTGTATTGGAAATAAAAAAGCATAATTTTGGCGTAATTTTAATACAGGTTTCATTATTGTGGATTCTAAATATACTTAGTACTGTTCAGTTGTTTTACCCAGCATTAGATAAAAGATCAAGCTGATATAAAAGATAAAAAGGTCATTACAATTACAGAATGACCTTTTCAAAGAATGTATTTATCTAAAAAGAAACGCTTAAAAACGATATCCAAGACCTACGTAAGTCACGATAGGATTAATTTCGATTTCGCTACGTCCTTTTAAGATCGTTGCGCGAGGTATATCTTTGCCAATAAGTTTGGTATTTCCAATGACATCTAATTTTGCTGTAGTGGATAAATGGGCATAACTGACAGATGCGGTAGCGAACCAGTTTTGATTTAAGTTGTAGTCAAAACCTGCAATAGCTACAGGTGCAAAGGCATCATCAACTTTAATTTTTCCTAATTCAGGTTTTAATATAGCCAATAGGCCATTACTATTCAGTTCTGCATTGACATTCGGGTCTGCTTTAACATCGCTAAAATGTGCATACATCACACCAGCCCCAACATAAGGACGGAACTTATTGTTGATGGATCCGAAATGGTATTTTGCCAACAAAGTTGGGGTATACGCATCGGTTGTCGCAATTTTATCGAACTTACTTAAATCTGCAGCTTGTCCAACAACAGGTAAATCAATTGTTCCATGTCCAGAAAGTTCCATTTCTGGTGGAGCACCTAGAACCAGTTCTAAAGAAACGTTATCGTTAACAAAATAATCAAGCATTAGGCCTGCAGTATCAGCATCTTCAACTTCAAAACCTGCGCCCGGTGATGAAACTGAGCGTTCACCTAATAGGGGTGTTTGTTTTGTCGTCGAGCCAGAAATACCTTGTTTTTCACCTTGTGGCATCACATGTAACCAACCTGCTGATACGGCAAATCGTTTACCGTCACTGGTGGCTGCATGAGTTACAGAAAATGCGCTTAAAAGAGCAGTTGCCAAGATTGTTGTTTTATATAATTTTATAGCTAAGTCCATCTTTGTGTTTAGGTTCTCAATATCCTTTGAACCTGTTGATACAATCATAGGTTATGAAATCAACAAAACTCGTGAATAGTTAATAAAAATTACACAAGGTTTAAATTATTTGAGTATTTGTAAAAATATATAAATTCATATAAAACAGTCACATAGTGATTTTATTTAAATATATATTTATAATATATTGATTAATATGTATAAGTTATAAATAGTTGTTTGTTTGAAAAATAAACAAATATAGTGACTATAGTGTGATTTGTATCACACTACAATTTGTGTGAAAATTACAATTAAACATAGATCGCTTGATAAATATCCCGAGCATCCTGTAAATTAAGTTCACGTGGATTATTTTGCAATAAACGTGTTTGCAATAAGGCATCATGTGCTAACTCATCAATCATCTGTTCAGGCACATTGAGTTGATTCAATTTTAATGTCAATCCACTAGAATCTAAATGATTTTGCATGTGGTCTATGAACAAGTCACATAAGCCATCAGTACAACCTGTACTATATGGATCAAGCCAAGTCATGAGTTCAGCATAGTGTTGTTTCGCTACAGGAGCATTAAATTTTAAAACCTCAGTGAGAACCAAAGCATTGGTATGCCCATGCGATAGATGAAAATGTCCACCAAGCGGATATGCCAAGGCGTGTACGGCAGCAACGGGAGAATTTGCAAAGGCTTGTCCAGCTAGCATTGAACCTACCAACATGTGTTGCCTTGCTTCTAAATCATGTCCATCTTGTAAGACCAATTTCAAATTTTTATTGAGTAGTTTTAAGGCTTGTTTTGCAAGCATGTCGGCATAAGGATTCTTTTTTACTTTGGAGGTATAGGCTTCAATCGCATGTACCATAGCATCAATGCCAGTTGCCGCTGTGATATGTGTAGGTAGGTCGCGGGTAAATGTTGCATCAAGGATAGCGATATCAGCATATAAAACAGGTGAGACGATGCCTGTTTTGGTGGTTTTACCGGTAGTAACAATAGAAATAGGGGTAACTTCTGAACCTGTACCTGCTGTAGTTGGCACTAAAATTAAAGGTAGTCGTGGGCGTTTTGCATTTCCCACGCCATATAAGTCAGCAAGTTGTTGTGTTTGTTCAGGATGTGCCAAAATTGCAATCAGTTTGGCTACATCCATTGAACTACCACCACCAAAACCCAAGATCAAATCAATTTTTTCATTTTTGGCAAACTGCACAGCATCTAATACGATGTGTTCAGCAGGGTCGGCCTGAATGCTTGAGTAAACAACATAGTCTTGCTGCATACTTTCGAGTATTTCAAGCAAAGGAAGATGCAGTTGTTGTTTTAGCATGCCGGGGTCTGTAACCAGTAGTACGCGTTTCGGTTGATATTCTTGAAGAACATCTTTTAATTGCTGAATCGAGCCTAAGCCAGAAATAATATTGCTGACGGTTTGAAACTGAAAATTACTCATTGGCTTATCCCTAATTTTTATATCGAAATGAACATTATTCTTGAGTCTTGATATAGGATTCATCTTGTAAATAACTTAACATAAGACGCTTGAAATAAAAGTACTCTTGAGGTTGTTATGTCATCCAGCACGCCATACAAGGTGTTGTGTGTTTGTTTAGGAAATATTTGTCGTTCTCCCACGGCGGAAGTGGTTCTGAGACATTTTTGTGATGAAGCTCAACTCAATATACAGGTCGATTCTGCGGGTACAAGCAATTATCATCCTGGTAAAGCGCCTGACAGTCGCAGTCAAAAACATGCAAAATTACGTGGTTATAATTTATCGTCGTTGCGTGCACGTCAATTAACCATACAAGACTTCATTGATTTTGATCTGATTTTGGCGATGGATTATGAAAATTTAAAAAATATTCAACAACTCATGGCACAAGCTCAACGCCAATTTGGCACATTGCGTGCTCAAATCTCGCTTATGAGTCAGTATGATGGTCAATATCCGCAGCAGGAAGTTCCTGATCCTTATTATGGTGGGGATGCTGGATTTGAACACGTTTTAGATCAATGTGAATCGAGTAGTCAGGCCTGGGTCAATTTTTTACAAAATCAATTTAAAGCACAGCAGAATTATTAAGGTTTAAGAATGCACATTCAAACACAGGTTCAACTTAAGCCTTTTAACACATTAAGTCTGGATGCCGTCGCATCACATTATGTCCGTATTCAATCTGTTGCAGATATTCAATCTGCATTGGACTTTGCCGCAGCAGAAAATCTGAATGTTTTGGTATTGTCAGGTGGTAGTAATATGCTTTTACCTGAACAGATTCATGCATTGGTGATGCATATGGATATTCAGGGTATTGAACGTATTTCAGAAGACGCAGATACATGTACCATACGTGTCGGTGCTGGACAGGTATGGCATGATTTTGTACTGTGGACGACGAAACATAATTTATTTGGTCTGCAAAACTTAGCCTTAATTCCAGGTTTAGTGGGTGCATCACCTGTACAAAATATCGGAGCTTATGGTGTAGAAGCTGGTGAGTTTATTGAGTCTGTGCAAGTTTATGACCGTCAAATAGCACAAAATATTAGTATTGCTGCGCAGGATTGTCATTTTTCTTATCGTCATAGTATCTTTAAAGAAGAGCCAGAACGTTATGTGATTAGTCATGTCACTTTTAAACTATTAAAACAGCCTGATTTGAAATTAAATTATGGCGATCTTAAAGCTGCAGTTGGTGTAGATCTGACAGCAGAAAATTTGCAAAATCAGGTCATCCATATCCGTCAAACTAAATTGCCAGATCCTAAAGATTATCCAAATGTAGGCAGTTTTTTTAAAAACCCAGTGATTAGTCAGCAAGCATTTGACCAAATTGCACAACAATTTCCAAATTTGCCCCATTACCCGCAGCCGAATAATGAAGTTAAGCTTGCTGCAGGCTGGTTAATTGACCAAGCAGGCTGGAAAGGTAAAACATTAGGTGCAGTTGGTATGTTCCATAAGCAAGCTTTGGTGCTTGTGAATTATCAACAAGCTAGTTTGCAAGATGTACGTGCAACGTATAAAGCCGTACAACATGATGTTTTTCAAAAATTTAACATTGAATTGCATCCTGAGCCTGTATTATTTGATACACAAGGTCTCATTTGCTCGCATCAAGATGAATGCTAATCATAGGACATAGGTTTTACTGAATGAATAAGACACATTGGATGGTTCGCCTTGTACAAATAGTCGCTGTGCTATTTGTACTGTTCGGCTGTCTAATGATTTTTATATATTCACCTTTCTATTCAAAGCTGGTGGTGAATGGGCTGAATTATTTTGTTCCTGTTGAGGTAAATCAGTTAGCAGCGCAAAGCCAAAAAATGGGGGCTTTGAGTGATGAGGATGGTTATGAACCCGGCTCGGATATGTGGATTGCACGTCAGGCCTATTTGAAGCTGATGGAGCAGGCGATTCAGTCAGATGAGCCACAGGACTTAACGGTCATTCAAGCGCGTTATAAAGCGTTGCAACAATTGATTGAAGAAGAGCAACAGAAAGAAAATGATCAGAAAGAAAAGCCGAAAGTTCCGCTGTTAAATACCGTTGAAATGTCTGCTTCGGAAATTCAAGCCGATAATCCTGCACAAAAAATGAAGGATTTACTTGATTTAAATAGTGAAGAAAATAAAGGTTTGATGACGCAGTATCTTGAGTTTTTAAAAACGCATGAAATTGAGCAAGCTGCATCTGAAGCAGAGCCGATTGATGATGCCACTTATCATGATTTGGCAAAATTACAGGGACAAAATCAACCTGTTAAACAGCCAACTGCAGAACCTTATGCAATTGTGGTATTGGGCGGTGGTTTAACACTGGATAAAAATGATAAAGATATTGTGGTTAATGACTATACCCGTTTACGTTTAGAAACCACGCTTGATGTTGAACGCCAGTATAAATTACCAATTGTATTAAGTGGGGTTGAAGCCCCCTATATGCAAGCATGGTTAAAGGCGCGTGATGTTGATGCCAAGTTACTTGAAGATCGCAGCATGAACACCTGCGAAAACTCTCGATTTAGCTCATTATTACTACAGAAAAAAGGCGGTGCGCCAACGGTGATTTTGATTACGGATCAATACCATATGCCGCGTACACGCCGTTTATTTGCATTAAATGGTATTGAAACCATTCCTGTGGAAGCACCGATGCCGACCTCACTTACAGCTTGGCGACCAAGTGAAAAAAATTACGATCATAGTCGCCGGGCAAATTATGAATTATTGGCCACCTTACGTGATGTTTGGTTTGGCTCTAGCGATTGTCGCGAGGTACCTTAAATGCCAGATATCCCATTTTTAAATCCCTCGATTTTAAAACAATTAGACCTTCCAGTTCCAAGCCGTGAACATACGCCTCAGTTGCTTGAAGCATTAAATTTAAATCGCAAATTTGAGCCGACCGTAGAGATTCAGTCATATCGTCGTTTATATGCACTTGATGCTCTAGATTGTGAACATTGGCAAGGCTATGTTGAAATGCCATTATTTAAAGTTCATGTTCAAGTATTTAAACCCAATTTAAAATCTGAAGACGAACAACTCAAAGGCACAGTTTTTCTGTTACATGGTTATTTAGAGCATAGTGGCATTTATCAACCGATTATTCGTGAGTTACTCGATCAAGGTTTTAGTGTACTGACTTATGATTTGCCCGGACATGGTTTAAGTAATGGTTCGCCTGCGAGTATTCAAAACTTTGATCATTATCAGCAAGTATTAGAGTCGGTGTATCGCTATGTTAAACATGCTGTGCAATTGCCGACACCTTGGTTGGGTATTGGCCAAAGTACCGGTGGGGCAATTTGGTTACATCATTTACTCGATTTTGCAGAACGTCGTGAAAATCCATACGTGGAGCGAGTGCTATTATTATCACCGCTGATTCGTCCAGCGAAATCGGCGTGGTGGCATAATTCGGTTGGACTTGGCATTATTCGCAGAATCAAGCGCGAAGTTCCACGTCATTTCCGTCGTAATAATCATAATCCTGAGTTCTTACGTTTTGTCCGTTTAAAAGATCCGCTACAACCTCGTATGATGGGTATGGACTGGATTTTGGCTATGTCAAAATGGATGCAGGAAATGGAAGCACGTCCTGCCTGTCGTATTCCAGTATGGTTAGCGCAGGGTGCTCAGGATCAAACTGTAGATTGGCGCTATAACATTGAATTCATTCGTCGTAAGTTTCGATTACAAACTTTACTGATGCTCGAAGAGGGCTCACATCAGTTAATTAATGAACGTGCTGATATTCGAGCGGCTTTGACAGGATTAATTCCGGCATTTTTACATGCACAGCCCAATAGTAAGTCTTACTATTAATTAATATTTTTTAGACATTCAGATAGTAAAAAAGAGGCTTTAAAGCCTCTTTTTTTATAGTTCATTGGCCGTCGTGTATGAATTAGAACTTTTCTAAACTCGCCATATTCCACATACGGAAATAAAAGTTTTCGTCATCTTTATTTTCACAACTTAAAAGTTCACCATCTTTGAGCCAAAAATGCAGTTGAGCATAATTTTTGATTTCACGATTATTAATGCGCTGTGCGAGGTGATGGGCACGTATATCCGCAGGATGCTGTAAACCTGCAGAAGCAATCAGTTCAGACAAGCCATGCATGGTATTTTTATGAAAATTAAAAACACGCTCAGCCTTAGTGGGTACATGAATGGCTTTTTGGCGGTCTTTATCTTGGGTCGCGACACCGACAGGACATTGGTTGGTATGGCAGCTTTGTGCTTGAATACAACCCACAGCAAACATAAAGCCGCGTGCAGAATTTACCCAATCAGCACCAATAGCCATGGTGCTAGCGATATCAAATGCACTGATAATTTTCCCGCTGGCGCCGACTTTAATTTTTGAACGCAGTCCTGCACCAATCAGTGTGTTGTTCACAAAGAGTAAACCTTCACGAAGAGGAGTTCCCATATTGTCAATCAGCTCAATTGGCGCGGCTCCTGTGCCACCTTCAGAGCCATCTACCACAATAAAATCAGGATAGATTTTAGTGTGTAGCATGGCTTTTACAATACTCATAAACTGCCAAGGCTGACCAATACATAATTTAAAGCCGACAGGCTTACCATTAGATAATTCGCGCAATTGTTGAATAAATTGCATCATCTCAATAGGTGTGCTGAATGCTGGATGGCTAGAAGGTGATATACAATCATGTTCGCGACTCACACCACGAATTTGTGCAATTTCTTCTGAAATTTTATCTTTAGGAAGAATACCGCCATGACCTGGCTTTGCACCTTGTGAAAGTTTAATTTCAATCATCTTCACTTGCGGAAGCTTGGCTTGCTCAGCAAAGCGTACTGGGTCAAATTGACCATCGATGGTACGACAACCAAAATAACCACTACCGAGTTCCCAAACAATATCACCACCATTTTCGAGATGATACGGACTAATGCTTCCTTCGCCAGTATCATGGTAGAAATTACCCATCTTGGCACCTAAATTCAGCGCACGAATGGCATTGGCACTCAAACTACCAAAACTCATCGCTGAAATATTCAAAATTGAAGCACTATAGGGCTGGGTACATTGTTCATTACCAATGCTAATCCGAAAGGTTTCAGGAATGGCGGGTACACACGGTGTAAGAGAGTGATTTAGAAAGCGGTAGTCATTTTGGTATACATCGACAATAGAGCCAAACGGTTTATCTGCATTTTGATTTTTTGCACGTTGATAGACTAGACTGCGTTGCATACGTGAAAAAGGTAATGCATCTTGGTCTGATTCAATAAAATATTGACGAATTTCGGGACGGAATTCTTCAAACAAAAAACGAAAATGGCCCATGATTGGGTAATTTTTTAAGATCGAATGTCGATTTTGTAAAACGTCATATAAACCTAAGAAGCTCAGCGCAATACTAATCACCCAAATCGTATTCAGTAAGGTTTCAGGGATAAAGTACTGAAGATAGTGCGGTGAATAGCCGAAATAAAAATTGGTAATCAATAAGGCAATAAAAATGCAGAGAAACCAAATAGAATGTCGTGAGAAAAAAGTATTTAAAAGTTTATGTCGAATGGTTTGTGCTGGACTTGGCATGTTTTAGACAATCTTATGAGCTCAGTTTCTACTAATTTGCCGAGTTTACATACAATGCTCAAGCTTTAATTTGTTGATTCAGTGTAGCTTTGTTCTAAAAATTGCGCATTTAGATGGGAGATGGCGTTTTGGGCATTTAGATATAAGAAAATATAAAAACTTGTTTAAGAAAAAATCTGCAAAGTTGATCAATTCTTGTTATTTCCATCTTTGCAACGCGGCCGCTATATTGATTTTACTTCCACTGAACGAGGTTTTTATTATGACAATGAAATCTATTCGATATAATAATTCAGACTTAGCTTGCTTATGTCAGTCTTAATTTATACGAATCATGAGAAATTCGTGCTATGGCATAAGGTTTTCAGCAGAGCCTTATGCACTAGTTCCAAATGGCATTAACCACAATAATCACAACAATATTCTAAAAAATTAGACAGTCCCATATTTGGGACTTTTTCTTTTAAAGTAAAAAGAAGATTATTGATGTGATTTTCTTCTAAATTAAGGCTAAACCACTGTAAAACTAAAACGGTTCAAAGTTTAGTCTTCTTCATTTATCTGTTGTACAACAATTGAAACTTCTTCAGGTTCAATCTTTTTCAATTTTTTACCGAAACTGCGTAACCACCAGACCAATTGAGATGTAAAGGGCACAGTTGCACTAACTTCAGCTGAACCGAATTCATTTTTATAAATGGTTTGATCCTTACTGAGTTGGCTTTCTTCAAAATACAACGCATCACGTTCAGACATGGTCAATTTTAATTGAATCATTTCAGTCGGTTTATTGAAGTCTACGCGGAAACCCAGTGCGCCAGAGTCAATATAGCCATCTATATCAAAATCAACAGGATGTAGCGCACGTGAATTTAATACAGTCGCTGACTTAAAACGGTGCAGGGCAAAGGTTTGAATGTCAGTTTTATCATGTCGTGTGCACACTAAATAAATAATCGCACCTTTTTGGACCAAAGCTAAAGGGTTGAGAATATAGGTTTTTTCTTCACTTTGTTGACCACGACCTTGATAAATACATTCCAATTGTTTGTCTTGTAATAAGCCTTCATAAATCGCTTGTTGTGATGCTTTATCAACCACCGGAGGAATGGAGGGTTGTGTTGCAGGAACGATACGGACACGGTTAATCCATTGGCGTACATTATTTTGAGAAGAGAGGCTACGACGTGCCAAATCGAACCAAGGATTCATCTCTTCAATGAGACTCGGTGGTAGTAAATGTTTGAGATGTTCTTCTACCATCATGAATGTAACCGCTTGCGAACTAGTCATATGCGGCAAACTCTGAATTGGAGCATCTGAGCGCCAACGCCAGCCTTGAGGTGTGGTTTTACTGCTTTCAATAGGGAAGCGAAGCGAAATTTGATTTAAATCACGTTGGATGGTGCGCAGGCTAATATCAATGCCTTCGCGATTTAGGATTTCCTGTAGTTCACGTGTTCCGATCCACTTACCTGTGGATAATCGTGAAAGAATTTGCCACTGGCGATAGAGGCTATTCGACGTTTCTTTTTCTTGTGAAGACATAATCTCAAACTTGAACTGATCTTGAAATGAATAAAATGATGCTGTTGGACACAATATGGAATCTTCATGTGTTTCGCAAGTCTTGAAATTAAAAAATAAGCTTTGACGCTGCTAAAGCATTTAGAAACATCTTGAGCAGTTTGATGCTGTACCCCTTACTGAATTTGATGCATAAATAAACAGATGAGCTGTGTGTAATGCCGTGGCATGTTTATTGCTTAATCTTATTTACAATAGATTACAAGAAACGTGGAGTTGCTATGCTGAAAGAGAACCGTAATACAACTTCGGATGGAATTGAGGGTTTGGGGGTGGAGCTTGGCGGTCATTTTACGACAGCACTTGCACTAAGAACATCACCAGTAGCACGAGGGTATGCGCTGTTTGATCAACTCAATTCAAATTTTTTTAATGAAATACGTGACAACAAGGCATTGAGTACTACAACTGCCCAACAACTTGAACAGTGGTTATCACATCATACTTTGGAAGAGCTCAAACAGCTAAATCAAGTGGCGAAACAACATTTTCTTTATGAGGGTATTACTTTTACGGTTTATGGTGAAGATGAAGGTATAGAGCGTACGATTCCTTACGATTTAATTCCACGTGTGATGGCACGTAAAGAATGGAATAATTTAGCTTTGGGCTGTGCGCAGCGGATAAAGGCGTTAAATTTATTTTTACATGATGTTTATCATCAGCAAGATATTTTAAAAGCGGGGATTATTTCTGAACTACAAGTGTTAACCCATGAAGCCTATCAACCACAAATGTATAAGCATTCTTTAAAGGGCAAAATTTATAGCCAAATCAGTGGAATTGATATTATTCGTGACAATAAAGGCGAATTTTACGTTCTAGAAGATAATTTAAGAACCCCATCGGGTGTGTCTTATATGTTAGAAAGCCGCAAAATCAGTCAAAAATTAATGCCTGAGCTGTGTCAGCAAAGCAATATCATGGGTATTGAGCAGTACCCGCAGTTACTGCGTGAAATTTTAGCTGAGAATGCTTATGTAGATAATCCGTTTATTGTTGTCTTAACACCCGGTCGCTATAACAGTGCTTATTATGAACATGCGTTTTTGGCAAGAGAGATGGATGTTCCCTTAGTGACATCACGTGACCTTTATGTAGAAAACGATAAGGTTTATGTGAAAACAGTCAAAGGTCGACAACAAGTTCATGTAATTTATCGTCGTGTGGATGATGCTTTTCTTGACCCGTTATGTTTTAAACCTGACAGTACATTGGGTGTAGCAGGACTCATGTCAGCTTATATGCAACATAATGTGGTTATTGCCAATGCGCCGGGTACGGGCGTTGCAGATGATAAATCGATTTATCCGTATGTCGATAAAATGATTCATTTCTATTTAGGTGAAAAAGCTATTTTAAAGAATGTGCCAACCTATCAGTGTCGCGAGCAGCATGATTTAGATTATGTTTTGGCCAACATGGAGCAACTTGTGGTGAAAGAAGCACAGGGTTCGGGTGGTTATGGCATGCTGATTGGCCCACAAGCATCAGCACAAGAAGTGAATCTATTTAAAGATAAAGTCGCTGCAGCACCACATTTATATATTGCCCAACCGACATTGGATTTGTCTGTCAGCCCGACTTTGTGTGAGGCAGGTATTTCAGAACGTCATATTGATCTTCGACCGTTTGTATTGAGCTCTCCATATCGCACTGAAATTGTGCCAGGTGGTTTGACGCGTGTCGCAATGCAAGCAGGTTCACTGGTCGTGAATTCATCGCAAGGTGGCGGCATTAAGGATACATGGGTCGTAGACGATTTACGCTCATAAGAACTTCAAAATAAGGAGCAACACGATGATTTTATTAAATAGTAACGCTGAACATATTTTTTGGTTAGGCCGTTATTTAACGCGTACACAATATTTATGCAGTTTATTCCCGTTTCAAACGTCTGATGATGCTGTCAATTATGCGCATGCATTTTGCTTACCTGCTTTTGATGCGGCTTCTCTCAATGAGCTGGTTTTGAATCCAGAACAGCCAGCATCATTTTCCAGTCAATTTGAATGTGCGCGTGGCAATATTCAGGACTTGCGTGGAGTGCTTTCTGCAAAAAGTTATGCGGAATTGAATCAGCTTATTCGAAATGCCAGTGATAATCCTGGTTATATCTGTGATGTTGTCAATGAATGCCAAGAGGTTTTAGAAACTGAATCTGAAGATGTATTTTTATTTTTTAGTTTGGGGCAGTGCTTAGAACAATTTGATCGTCAACTTCGTATGCATCAGGATACGCAAACGACACTATCTAAAATTGAACATATTGTGAGTGCATTAGTTTCACAAGGTTGGGATAGTTTAGATGACGCATGGTTAAAATTAAAAGCTGAGCCAAATAGTCAAAATTTTTATCATTTTAGTGACTATATTCAAAACCTATTTGAGGTGAATATATGAAATTAATGGTTAACCATCAAACACATTATTTTTACAGTGATCTGGTAAATAGCAGTATTCAATACATCAAAATGACGCCATCAACCAATTCACATCAATGTGTCAAACATTGGGATGTGAGTGTACCAGGCGTGCGTGAAATGAAACTGGATGCATTTCGTAATGTGTGGTTGACCACAACTCAACGTAAGCCATATCAGCAGATGACCATCATGGCGCAAGGAATTGTGGAAATGAATCCCAATAAGCCTGATGGGGTACAGGATGACCTCAATCCAAATCTGTTTTTACAGCCTACTTTAAGCACCATGTGTGATACAGACATGAAAAGTTTCGCCGATTGTTATGTGCCTAGAATCAATCGTGCCAACCTCATTCGTTTATCTGAGGCAATTTTGGAGCATATTCCTTATGTCTCAAATCAAACGTCTGTACATACGTCAGCTATTGAGGCTTTTCAGCGTCGTCAGGGGGTATGTCAAGATCATAGCCATGTCATGATAGCGATGTGTAAATATTTAGGTATTCCTGCACGTTATGTATCAGGTTATTTATATGTACCAAATACGGCTCACCTTGCGAGTCATGCATGGGTAGAAGCGTATTTAAATGATACATGGTATTGTTTTGATACAAGTAATCAGTTGTTTACACCACAATCACACATTTATGTTGCTGTTGGACGGGATTACTGGGATGTAGCTCCTGTACGCGGTGTACGTGATAAAGGCGGCGTTGAGTCAATGAACTCAATTGTTCAGGTGTTGGGCTGTTAATCATTTAGAGGGAAAAAGATGACTTATTGTTGTGCATTACGTTTACAGGATGGCATGGTATTTATTAGTGATACACGTACCAATGCAGGTGTTGATCATATTTCTGTTTTTCGTAAATTATATACTTTTGGGGTGCCTGGCGAGCGTTTTATTGCCATACAAACCTCGGGTAATTTAGCGACAACACAAGCGGTCATCGGACATTTAAAAAATCAACTTGAAGTGAAGCAAGAGCCAAATTTATACAGTGTAAATACCATGTTCGAAGTGGCTGAATTGGTTGGGCATACCTTAAAAAAGGTGATTGCCGATGTAACCTCAGATACGCTTGAACAGAGTAATTACTATTGTAGCTTATTGGTCGGTGGGCAAATTCAGGGTGCAGAAATGCAGCTTTATAACATTTACCCGCAAGGTAATTTTATTTGTGCTACATCAGATACGCCTTATTTCCAAATTGGTGAAAGTAAATATGGAAAACCGATTTTAGATCGGACGTTGCGATACGATATGCCCCTAGATGAGGCAATGCGATGTAGTTTAATTTCCTTTGATTCAACAATTCGCTCAAATGTATCAGTTGGAATGCCTTTAGATGCGTTGATCTATAAAAAAGATAGCCTTGAAATGCCAAATGGCAAACGTATTTATGAAGAAGATCCTTACTTCACAATGATCAGCAAAGGTTGGTCTGAAGCGTTGCGGCAGGGACTAATTGAATTGGCTAAACCGACAGAAGATTATTTTAATTAATTTATTTACTGACTAATGCTATGTTAAAACTGTATTAGAATCTGATAGTTCCAATGCAGTTTTTTTTCGGGATAAATAAAGATGAGGGCAGTTTAATCATGAAGCAACTCTGTTATGCAAGCTGTTCAACATCATCTTCTATAACATTGCTGGAAGATTTAAGAAATATACTCAGTGAAGCACGGGATTTTAACTATCGCAACGCAATTACAGGGGTGCTGTACTACGCAGATGGCTACTTTTTTCAGTGTTTGGAAGGTGAAGATCCAGTGCTTGAGTTGCTTGTGGAAAAGCTGCGAAAAGATTCTCGACATCGGGAGATTATGATCTATGGATTAAAGACCATTGATCAAACACATTTTACAGAATGGTCGATGAAATATGTTAGCAGAAGCAGCCATGCGCTTCAGTATTTGCATGAACAAGGGCAGGATAAATTTAGGCCATTTGCTTTAAATCCTGATCAGGTAGAAGCATTTGTAGCGTATTTGTATGATGCACAGCCTGATGAGGCTGCTTAAATAAAAAAGCCCAGAACAGATTCTGGGTTTTTTTAAGCATGATTCATTTATGCCAGTTTGCGGACAGGACGTGCACTCATACGGCAAAGTAATTCGTATCCAATCGTACCATTAGCTTCAGCTACATCGTCGACTAAGCGCTCTTTGCCCCATAGTTCAACTTCTGTACCAATCGGTGCATTGATATGAGTTACATCAATAGCGATCATGTCCATCGCTACACGACCAATTACACGTGTTTGTTGCCCGTTAATCGAAACATAGTTTTGTTTCGGGAAAGCACGAGGATATCCATCGCCATAGCCAATAGAAACGATAGCGAGTTGCATTTCTTGTTCAGCAATAAACGTCGAGCCATAACCAACAGACTCACCGGCTTGAATGGTATTTAAAGCAATAATTTCAGCAGTAAATGTCATTACAGGTTTTAGATCTAGTTCTGCAACAGTCTTGTCTGCAAATGGTGTTGCACCATACAGCATGATACCCGGGCGAACAAAATCAAAGTTTAATTCAGGCCATTTAAAAATCGCCGCTGAATTACAGCAAGAACCCATAATCGGTGCACATGCTTCTTTCACTTGTAAGAATTGATCACGCTGTTGATCATTCAAAGGGTAGTTTTCTGCATCCGCATTAGCAAAATGCATTGCCAGAACACAAGTAAAGCCTTCGGCTTTAAGTGAATTAATCACTTCAATAATTTCAGGGACTTTAAAACCAAGGCGGTTCATACCGCTGTTTAGTTTGACCCAAACTTTTAAGCCTTGAGCAATATAGGCATCTTTATGGGCACGTAACCAATCCAATTGTTGTTGGTGGTGCACGACACATTCAATTTTTTTATCGATGACGATTTGCATTTCATCATCTGAAAAAATCCCTTCAATCAGTGTAATTGGCTGTTCATAACCAAGTTCACGAATTTCTAAGGCTTCTTCTAGGCAGGCAACACCAAAGGCATCACTGCCTTTTAAGGCTGCTAAGCAGTCTTTAACTCCATGTCCATAAGCATTGGCTTTTACCATGCTTACAATTTTAGCAGTCGGGGCAAGTTGTTTGACACGGTTTAAATTATATTGAAGTGCTTCTTGATCAATATAAACTGTAGCTTGGCGCACCCTAAATACTCCTACAGGGTCGATGAGATAATTGATGATGAAGTGTCTTTACTCTTCATCATCATACTGAGCATAAAACTCAGGAGAGAGGTTACTAAATTTGGTATATTGGCCTTCAAAGGCTAGACGTACAGAGCCAATTGGGCCGTTACGTTGTTTACCAATAATAATTTCAGCTGTTCCAGCTTCTTTCGATTCTTTGTTATATACCTCGTCACGGTAAATAAACATGATCAAATCGGCATCCTGCTCGATCGCACCAGATTCACGTAAGTCTGACATGACTGGACGTTTATTTGGGCGGTTTTCCAGTGATCGGTTCAACTGCGACAGCGCAATAACAGGGCAGTTCATTTCTTTTGCTAAGGCTTTGAGGCTTCGTGAAATTTCCGAAATCTCACCGACACGGTTATCACCCATACCTGGGACTTTCATTAACTGTAAGTAATCGACCATGATGCAACCGAGCTTACCACCATGCATTTTTGCAATACGGCGAGCACGAGCACGTACTTCCGTTGGCGGTAGCGCTGAGGAGTCATCAATGTATAAGTTCTTTTCTTGTAAATGCACGATGGTACTGGTCACTTTAGACCATTCATCTGCATCCATTTTACCAGCACGTAAATGCCCTTGATGTACACGACCAAAGGAGGAAATTAAACGCATCGCAATGGAGTCGGCTGGCATCTCCATTGAATAAACCAGAGCGGGTAAGTTATTGTTAAACAATACACTTTCAACCAAGTTCATGGCGAAAGTTGTTTTACCCATAGATGGACGTGCGGCAACAATAATTAAATCGCCTGCTTGCATACCTGAAGTTTTATTATCGAGTTCAACGAAGCCAGTGGTTAAACCGGTAATACTGCCTTCCGTTTGTGATAGTTCATTTAACTTATCAAAAACACTAGCAACAACTGAGTTAATCGCTTTCGGCCCTTGGGCTTTGGCGTTGTTATTGTGTTGTTCAGCAATAGAGAAAATATTGGTTTCAGCTAAGTCTAAAATTTCACTAACTGTGCGACCTTTAGTGTCATAGGCATTTTGTAAAATTTCAGAGCTGACCTTAATCATATTACGTAAGGTTGAGAACTCTTTAATTTTGGCTGCATACGTTTCAATGTTATAGAAACTTGAAGGGGAATCTGACATCAATTGCATCAGATATTCTTCACCACCAGCAGCATCAAGTAGGTTTTGTTTAATCAGCCAGTCATTGACCAGCACAGCATCATACGGTGAATTTTCTTTCGATAATTGATCGATGGCTCGGAAAATATATTTATGTCGTGTTGCATAAAAATCAGCTTCTGTCAACACATCACCCACTTGCTCAAAAGACTCAGCCACAGTCATAAGTGCGGCTAGTACAGCTTGTTCAATGGCAAGATTATGGGGTGGGGTACGAAACTCTTTCAGCTGACCTTGTTCAGTCGGTTTTGCTGCTGAAGTTGAATTTTGCTTGCTGTTGGCATTCGCCTGTGACATAAAAATCCCTGATGATCAATTCACTGGATGCGGTAAAAAGTGGGGTTGAAAAATGTTGTTTCAACGCTTCATACAACCGAAATAATAGGCGTTTTATCCGCAATTGCGAAACAACTATTTCCGATTAAACCATGATTTCATGCATTGGATGAAGACTTGAAAAACAATAATTTGCTTAATATTTTTTATAAAGATAAAAAAAGAGCATGCCAAGGCATGCTCTTTTTTTTGCAGGAAATTACTCAGCTACGATAGTAACGAGAACTTCAGCAACAACATCATGATGCAATTGGATTGCGATGTTGAATTCACCAGTGTTGCGAAGCGCACCATTTGGTAAACGAACTTCTGCACGGTCTACAACAAGACCAGCATTAGTCAATGCGTCTGCGATGTCGCGAGTACCGATTGAACCGAATAGTTTACCTTCGTCACCAGCTTTAGCAGTAATAACGATGTTAACTTCGTTCAATTGGTCAGCACGAGCTTGAGCAGAAGCTAATACTTCAGCTTCTTGTTTCTCAAGTTCAGCACGACGAGCTTCAAAAGCAGCAGTGTTAGCTTCAGTTGCAGCAACAGCCTTACCTTGAGGGATAAGGAAGTTACGGCCGTAACCAGCTTTAACAGATACTTTATCGCCTAGTTTACCTAGGTTTTTAATGCGTTGTAATAAGATAATATCCACAGCTCAACCTCACTTATGATTGTCAGTGTAAGGGATCAAAGACAAGTAGCGAGCTTGTTTAATAGCTAACGCTAATTGACGTTGGTAACGAGCTTTAGTACCTGTAATACGGCTAGGAACAATCTTGCCGTTTTCAGTGATGTACTGTTTTAAAGTGTCGATATCTTTGTAGTCGATGTACGTAACGTTCTCAGCTGTAAAGCGGCAGAACTTGCGACGACGGTAAAAACGTGCCATGTTATGTTCTCCTTATG
Source organism: Acinetobacter sp. YH12227 (assembly GCF_013417785.1). Lineage (NCBI taxonomy): Bacteria > Pseudomonadati > Pseudomonadota > Gammaproteobacteria > Moraxellales > Moraxellaceae > Acinetobacter > Acinetobacter sp. YH12227. The sequence continues at coordinate 44,411 of NZ_VPDH01000005.1, forward strand.
CTTCAGCAGAGTCTTGAGCTTGTTGTGCTTCTTCACGTTGAGCTTTACGCGCACGTTTTTCTTCAGCACTCTTAGCCAATAGTGACTCTTCAGTGATAGCGTTTTCACGACGGATGATAAGGCTACGAATGATTGCATCGTTGTAACGGAACAATTCTTCTAGCTCATCAAGAGTAGTTTGACCACACTCAACATTCATAAGAATGTAGTGAGCTTTGTGGATCTTGTTGATTGGGTAAGCCAATTGGCGACGGCCCCAGTCTTCAAGACGGTGGATTTGACCTTCAGCTTCTTTGATGTGAGTTAGGTAACGTTCTACCATACCCACAACTTGATCGCTTTGGTCTGGATGTACCAATAGTACGATTTCGTAGTGACGCATTGTCAGCTCCTTACGGTTTAGGCAGCCCCAACCTATAATTAAGTTGAAGCAAGGAGTCACAACCAAAGTTGTGTCGCATTAATTTGCGAAGCGTGAATTTTAGAGCGTTTAAGATTGAAATACAAGGTATTCAATAAAAAAGCCCTAAATAATTTCAGGATTAGTTCAATCAGGCTGACGAAGTAAAAATACGATATAGCCTTTGAAATTTCGGTCATTTGTTAAATGGGGTAGAGCTTGCCATTGCTCATGTTGTACCACACCAATTTTATTGGGCAATTTAAGTTTTGAAATTTTAGCTAAGTAACTTGCATAATTTGGGATGGTCGTTGAGCCTTGATAAGTTTGAATCGCAATTTCGTCAATATTTTGTCGAAGTAGTGCGAGGGTGGATTGATTACGAACATTCGTCCAATCTAATAAGCCGGTAATACTTAAAGATAGTGTTTCGGCAAATGCTGTCTAAATTTTGCAAGAAATTCGGCATATTGCTGAATATTTTGAGTACGTACATCAAAATAGATCTGTAAGCCTTGTATTTGATTGTCTTGGCTTTCCCACTGCTGAAGCCGCTGAATAATTTGTTGAATATTCTCCGTTGACCAATTTAAATGATGGCTACGAACAACTAACCAAATATTTTGATTAGTTTTTTTTAGGATTGAGATCCCTTGAGGACTAAAATACGAGCGTTTTTGGGCCCGATTCCAATTGATTTCACCTTGTAAAATATAAAGCTCTTTGGCTTGCTGTAAGTAAGTGGCGCTGCTGATATTTCCCCAAATCCAAAAACTTGAGTACTCCGAAGCATCTACAATTGTTTTATTTGTAGTTGAAGCTGTATGACGCTCTAAGTCTTTGGGTGACGTTTGTTGCGGCGTACAAGCACATAGTAATAGGCTCATGCATAACAAGGCACAAATGTTTATTAAAAATCGTGCTACATGTTTTGGCATAAATTTTACCAATAATATTTTAATGATTTTGCTCAGCCTGTATCAGGATAATCACGTTTTATTTGGTCATACCATTATTTACGAAAAGGTTTAGCAACATCTGAATCTTGACACTCATTGATGCCACTAGGTGCATAACATTGTATCGCACGAAATAGTGCATAAGCCGTTAATTTAGTTTTCTGATTTTGCTTGATAATCTCTTTATAGGTATTTCCACGGGCAAAGTCAGTGCCTTTAAAGCTAAGTAGAGAGTTGTCATGCGGATAACCTAAGTTAACAAGGTCATAGGCTTGTGAACTACGGCTATATTCTCCAAGGCAAAGTTTGAGTGGGAGTTCTTTTGGATTTATTTGGAGCTGTTTGGTTAATGTGAATAAATCAGGACATTGGACAGCGTTGCTAATCTTTGTTCCTTTCCAAAAGAAATTGGCGAACGGTGGTTGTTGATTAAATTTTTCCGGGGAGTTTTCACCTGAATGATATTGTGCTGAATTATTGGGTAATGCAGTAAAGGCTTGATTGAATAGTGGGTAATTTTGAAAAGCTAATGACTTATTCAGTACAGTATAGAGTGCTACATTTTTTTGATCTTGCGAGGCATTTGGACTTTTAATAACGTGCATTAAGCTAGTTTCGTTGGCAGCATCAATTAAATATTGCTTCTGTAAAAATGCTTGCTTAATTTTGGCATTTGAACCAATAAATTGGTTTAAATTTTGTTGTTTCGCATAGTGTGGATACAACATTAACTCGGCTGTATCACGTTGTTCAGCAGTTTTGCTTATTGCAAGCAAGTTTTCCCAATATTGCTGGGTATTTTATTCGACTGAGTATTTTCTAAAATTCGACCTTTTAAAAGCAACTGACTGAGTTGTAAATAGCTGTTCATACTATTTGGCATCGTCTGAGGTAAGTATTTAAACGCTTCCAATGGTTTATTTTGTACATAGTACAAATGGTTGGTTTGTAAATATTGAAAGAGTTCCGGTTGATCTTTAAAGATATTTTTCTGCGTATTTAATTCATTCCACGAAATAATCACATCATCATCCGCTTGTTTCTTTCGCATGTGCATCAAATCATAAATACTCAGAAAAAATGGATTTTTTAAATGTTTGATATTGAAATGTGAAGATTGAAAAACGTGTCGATCCATTTCATGAACTAGATTAGGCAGTTCTAAGTTGTAGACACTTGATTTGGGATTATTGAGTTGCCAAACATATTCGTTCACTAATAGATCATGCTTAGCGCTTAACCAAAAACTACGACGTAGATAACCACGCGCACTTGCGGCGTATAGTCCTTGAGGGTAGAGCTTAAAATATTGGGTAATTGTATTAAAAAAATTGGTGACTAACTTTTGATTGATTTTGCTGTGATCGAGATCGCCATATTCACCCACACCACTTTGATAGGCTTCATTGAGTGAGCTGCGAATTAACATATATTGAGATGTTTCTTTCAGCCAAGCAGAGTCGACTTGTGTTAATACGGTGTAAATTTTAGTAGCTGTGGAAAAGTTAGTATTATAAAAAGAAATAGTGGCGTTTAAATAAGATGCACATTGGCGAGCAGTAGAAGACCACCTGGGATTCACTTGAATCAATACTAATGTTTCTGCACATTGATCGATCTTTTGACGTTCACGGATCAAGCTTTGTTTTTCAGTTGCAGAGAGTTTAGCTTCAGCTTTCACTTGCTGAATAAATGCCTCAGAACCGTACAATAAACTACTACAATGTTCATTGTAGCTTAAGGCAGGGTTGTCTGTTACTTTTCGTGCATTCGGCGATTTATTCGCACTCACACTCAGCATACTTGATGCTTCAAAGGGCATCTTACTATACGAAGTCATCCATAAGGTCGATTTTGTTTCAGCAATATTTATTTTTGCTAAACCGAGATCGCTGAGCAAAAGAAGCATATTGACTTGGTTGTCATTTGCAGGGGTTAAGGCGGGGAGTGACTGGCAAGCCGTATATTGATTGCTCTGAACTTCTGTCGAAGGTTCACAGTAATTATTGACACCTGCTTGGTTTGATGTGTTGTAAAAAATAGAAAAAGGTATGAAAGAAAAAATAAAGCTTGATTGAATAATTTGTGTGAAGTGTTCATTTGCGCAGTGGTTTATTGTTTTTTGCGCAATAGTAGCAAGTCATTATTTTAAACAAAAGCGAGATGCAAAAAAAAGATAGAGATGACTCTATCTTTTTTAAAACAGAACGAAATTTGTTGCTGGCGCTGTGGAGGTAAAGCTAAAGCAAATACTGATTATTGTAATCAAAATTACAGAGAACAAGAAAAAGCGTTTTGCCCAAACTTGATCATTTTCAGCTTTGAAGCCCAATACACCAATATAAAACCAATAAATACAAAGTGCATTTAAAATAACCAAGTACAGCCAATTTGCATAACCAAATACAAATAGCAAATTCATGGTAATGGTAAATAAAACAACATAAATCAATGATTCAATTTTGGTACGTTGAATAGAGCGTGCCACAGGTAGAATCGGGATACCTGCATTTTTATAGTCATCGAAACGGTACACTGCAATTGCCCACGAATGTGGCATTTGCCAAAGTGCATATCCAATGAAAATAAGTAGCGCAGCAATATCAAACTGGTTGGCAACAGCGGTATAACCAATTACAGGAGGGCTAGCCCCTGAAATACTGCCAATCACGGTTTGATGAATTGTTGTTCGTTTTGTCCATAAGCTATAGAAAACAACGTATACGACAAAACCAATAACAGCAAAAAGGAAAGCGTAAGCATTTACCCAAAACCACAAAATGCCAAAACCTAACACACCGAGTACCAATGCATAAACATAAGCAACAGGTTCTGAAATGGTTTTTTTCACTAACGCACGATTTTGTGTGCGTTGCATTTTGATGTCGATGTCTTGATCAATAACATTGTTGACCACACATCCTGAAGCAACAACAAGGGTTGTGCCTAGAAGGGTAAGAAGCAGGAGAAGGAAATCTACAGAACCTTGAGTGGCTACAAAGTAGCCACCCAAAGTGGTAACGAAGTTACCAAAGAGAATTCCTGGTTTAGTCAGGAATAAATACTTTTTCAGCATGACGACCAGTTTAGATCATCATGTTGAAGTGAAGGTAGTTCATAATCCACACTGAACCTACTAAAAGAATAGCAATTGTGAGGATTGTATAAACAAATGCAATCACGTTCCAGCGTTGCTCTGAAGAAGAGTTCATATGCAGGAAGTAAACTAACTGAATAAGAATCTGAGCAATCGCAGTAATCGCGATTACGGCAACTAATAAACCACGGCTAAAACCACCTGCCATTACCATACCGAATGGAATTACGGTAAGTAGGACAGAAAGGATGAAACCAATCGTATATTGTTTAACGTTACCGTGAGCTGCACCAGCAGAGTTATGATCGTGACTCATTAGATAACTCCCATCAAGTAAACAACGCTGAATACACAGATCCAAACGATGTCAAGGAAGTGCCAGAACAAGCTTAGGCAAGCAAGACGACGAGTGTTTGGAAGTGTCAAACCATATTTCTTGATTTGGAACATCAACACAAGCATCCATACCAAACCAGAAGTTACGTGAATACCGTGCGTACCAACTAGAGTAAAGAACGCAGATAAGAACGCACTTGTGCTTGGGCCATGACCAGCATGAACTAAATGATTGAATTCATAAAGTTCCATACCAATGAAGGCTGCACCGAATACCCAAGTAACTGCTAACCAAGTTAAAACTTGATTAACATTTTTCTTGTATGCTGCAAGAACAGCAAAACCAAAAGTTACAGAAGAGATAAGAAGGGCGAAAGTTTCAGTTAAAACGAAACCTAAAGATTCACCAAATAGCTCTTTTGCACTTGGAGTGTCCACTGGAACGTGGCTACTTAATACAGCGAACGCGATGAAGAGTGTCCCGAAAAGAACCAAGTCACTCATCAAGTAAGTCCAGAAACCAAAGACAGTGATGTCAGTATCATCATGATGATGATGTTCGTCATGTCCGTGGTTGTCGTGATGAAGTACTTCAGCCATTGTCTTAGTCCTTCTTCAAATGTTTTTCAAGAAGCGCGTAGCGTTCATTTTCAATACGTTCAACTTCTGCAGCTGGAACATAGTAGTCCACTTTCTTAGTGAAAGAAGAAACGATGAAGCTGATAATTGAAGCAATGAAAGTTACAACGACTAACCACCAGATATGCCAGATTAATGCGAAGCCCATAACTGTAATAAACATTGCAATTACGAAACCTGCCGCACGGTTTGTAGGCATATGGATGTCTTCGTATGTAGTTGGCTTAGCGTAAGCAACACCATTTTCTTTGTCAGTCCAGAAAGTATCAATACCATTGATCTTTGGAAGGTAAGCAAAGTTATAGAATGGTGAAGGAGATGAAGTAGCCCACTCAAGAGTACGACCATCCCAGATATCGCCAGTAACGTCCATGTTGTCTTTGCGTTGAAGGAAACCAACAACAATTTGCATAACAAAACAGAAGATACCGATAGCAACAAGTACAGAACCGAATAACGCGATCGCTAAGTACGGATCCCATTCAGGGTTGTCATATGTATTCAAACGACGAGTCATACCCATGAAACCAAGGATATAAAGTGGCATGAATGCAAAGTAGAAACCGAAGAACCAGAACCAGAATGCTGCTTTACCCCAAGTTTCATTTAACTTCCAACCAAACATTTTTGGCCAGTAGAAAATGATACCCGCGAACATCGCGAATACTACACCACCAATAATTACGTTATGGAAGTGAGCGATAAGGAATAAAGAGTTGTGTACTAGGAAGTCCGCTGGTGGAACTGCCATTAACACGCCTGTTAAACCACCAATACCGAAAGTCACAAGGAAGCCAAGTGTCCAAAGCATTGGAGTTGTATAGGTGATGCGGCCCTTGTACATAGTGAATAACCAAGAGAAGATTTTCACACCAGTAGGGATCGCAATGATCATGGTCATGATACCGAAGAACGCGTTAACGTTGGCACCAGCACCCATTGTAAAGAAGTGGTGAACCCATACAACTAGTGAAAGAACACCAATTGCTACAGTTGCGTACACCATTGATTTGTAGCCGAACAACGCTTTGCGTGAGAACACAGCAGTAACTTCTGAGTAAATACCAAAAGCAGGTAATACCAAGATGTAAACTTCTGGGTGACCCCAAGTCCAAATCAAGTTTACATATAACATTGGGCTACCACCCATGTCATTTGTAAAGAAGTGGAAGCCGAAGTAACGGTCAAGTGAAAGCATTGCAATAGTCGCAGTTAATACTGGGAAAGTTGCAACGATAAGCACTACAGTAACTAATGCAGTCCAAGTGAAAATAGGCATGTCCATAAGTTTCATGCCAGGCGCACGCATTTTGATGATGGTAACGAAGAAGTTAACACCAGTAAGAAGCGTACCTAAACCAGAAACCTGAAGTGCCCAGATATAGTAGTCTACACCTACGCCTGGAGAGTATTCGATGCCAGAAAGTGGAGGGTAAGCCATCCAACCTGTTGCAGCGAATTCACCAATTGCAAGAGAAGCCATCATCAAGCCCGCAGCGCCGGCGAATAACCAGAAGCTAAGAGAGTTTAATAATGGGAATGCTACGTCACGCGCACCAATTTGAAGTGGTACTGCAACGTTCATTAAACCAACTACAAGACCCATCGCTACGAAGAAGATCATGATTACGCCGTGGGCAGTAAAGATCTGGTCATAGTGTTCAGGGTGTAAGTAACCTTCACCGCCACCTTTTGCAAGGAACAGTTGAAGACGCATCATAATCGCATCGGCAAAACCACGCACAAGCATGACAATTGACACGAGGATATACATGATACCGATTTTTTTATGGTCTACAGAAGTGAACCATTCAGTCCACAAGTAGTTCCATTTTTTAAAGTAGGTGATACCAGCAACAACTGCGATACCGCCAAGAATCATCATTGCAACTGTAACCAACACGATTGGATCGTGCGGAATTGCATCTGGTCCTAACTTACCTAATAAGCTCATGTCTTATTCCCCTGCAGCCGCATGTTCAACGCCTGCATGAGCTTCAGAAGCAGCAGCTTCATGACCAGCAGTAGCTGAATGATCAGCACCGTGGTAGTTGCTCATGTATTTGTTAATCACTGATTCGAACAATTTAGGTTCAACTGAAGAATAGTAAGTCACTGGGTGTGGCTTAGTAGGGTAAGGCTTCATTGCTTCAGCTAGAGCCTTCTCTTCAGGAGTAGTTGCTTTAGCAACTAAAACTTCGATCTGGTGTTTAGAACGGTTGCCGTCACGTAAGGTTGCAAATTCAGCTTGGTCTAAAACAGTTTTTTGAACTGCTTCAGGATTTACTGAAGAACCATTACCAGCTTTAACAGCAGAAACCCATTCAGCAAACTGAGCGTCAGTCACAGAATGTGCACGGAAGCGCATTTGTGAGAAGCCATAACCTGAATAGTTAGAAGAGAAACCACGGAAGCCTTCAGCAGGACTAGTTTCATCAGCTAATAAATTCAAGTGAGTTTGCATACCTGCCATAGCATAAATCTGACCACCTAACGCCGGAATGAAGAATGAGTTCATTGTGAAGTTAGAAGTTAAACGAAGGCTTACAGGAGTTTTCTCAGGGAAGCGGATTTCGTTTACAGTCGCGATGCCTTGTTCAGGGTAGATGAAGATCCATTTGAATTGTTCAGCAATAACTTGAACAGTTAAAGGAGCTTTATCTGACTCGAGTGGACGGTAAGGGTCATACTTGTGGGAACCCCACCAAGTTAACCAAGCTAAAATACCGATAATAATTACGGGGATACCCCAAACTACAACTTCAATTGCAGTCGAGTGTGCCCAAGTAGGTGCATAGTCTGCATCTTTATTTGACGCGCGATATTTCCAACCAAACCAAAGAGCCATAAGTGCTGATGGAATTACGACCAAAAGCATTAGGTAGATCGCAGTAAGCATGAGGTTTGACTGACCTTCAGCAACTGGACCTTTTGAGTTTAGAAGTACCATATCACCACCACACCCAGTTAAGAGTGCAGCGATCGCAGATAAAGACAATACAGCTAAAATTGTTTGTCTCATTTTACAACCTCGGTGAAGAGTCCCATTCCCTAATTTTTAAAATTGGGATAGCGATTAAAGTGTCGCATGATTATGAGGTTTTTTCAGATATGAAAAACCAACGCAATCATGTGACACCGCTACGTTGTAGGGCATTATGCCTTATATCGACAAACTAAGCTATATATAAACATGCTTTAAATGACTGTATTAAAACCCTATTTTGATGGTCGGGATTGTATTTTTTTTATGGTAATTTTATTTTATTTTCAAGGTGCTGCATAAAAAAGGGATGAAAAAATCATCCCTTTTGAAAAATGCTAAGTTATTGATTTATGACTTTAGTTTTTGCCAACTTGTCGTGCAAAGTTTGGCGTTTTTGTCCAAAGATAAACAACGAATCAATAATTACACTGAGAGGCATAGATAAAAAGTTTAAGAAAATAAATAAAACACTGCGTAAAGTGAAGCCACGCATTAAGTTTACTTGCTCATGTGTTTCGGCATCTACAATCTTAATTTTGGTGATTTTTTTTCCAATACTTTGACCTGACTTAGCAATTAAATAAGCCTGAATAAATAACATGATAAAGATGTAGGCAAACATTGCGATCCACGCTTGGTTTGGAAACATATCCATCATTTGTGTCTGTAAATTTTGCAATACTGTTGGTTCAACATTTGGTGTCATTACCGCTTGCATAAACTGTTCATTTAAACTTGCGAATTGTGATTTTTCTTCTGTATTAAAAAAACCTGTCAAAATGAAAGTCGCAGGAATCCAAAGGAGTAAATCGACTATTTTAGCCAATACGCGTTTAGGAATACTTGCTAGGCTAACAGACTGATTTTGTGCCTGTGAATTTGTAGAAGTATAACTTTGCTGTGTGTTATTTGGACTTTGCTCGAAAGGCGTCGTTGGTGCAGGAGCTACATAACCTTCAGGCGTGTACACATGCTGACCTTGAGTAAGTTCACCCAAAGCTTTCCATTCGCTCATGCCTTGATGCCAAACGAGATCCGTTAACAAAACTTGCTGGCTTGCAAGCATTTGGTTGAGTTGCTCAAGTGAATAAGGACCTGCTTGTTGATTATTTCGCGCCAAGTAAATCTGCATAAAACTAATGTCTCAAAAACGTCTATAAAAGTATAAATAAAAAAAAAGACCCACGTGTGGGTCTTTTTTTAACACAGTTTATTAAGCTTGTTGAGCTTTTTCTTCAGAAAGGAAGAACCATGTGTCTAATACTGAGTCTGGGTTAAGTGAAACAGATTCAATACCTTGTTCCATTAACCATTGTGCAAGATCAGGGTGATCTGAAGGGCCTTGACCACAAATACCTACGTATTTACCCGCTTTACGGCAAGCATGAATTGCCATAGAAAGTAATGCTTTAACCGCTGGATCACGTTCATCAAATAGGTGAGAAACGATACCAGAGTCGCGGTCTAGACCAAGTGTTAACTGAGTCAAGTCGTTAGAACCGATAGAGAAACCATCGAAGTGTTCAAGGAACTGTTCAGCCAACAATGCGTTGGTTGGAAGTTCACACATCATGATCACTTTAAGACCGTTTTCACCACGTTTAAGACCGTTAAGCGCTAATAATTCAATTACACGTTTCGCTTCAGCAACAGTACGTACGAAAGGAATCATGATTTGAATGTTAGTTAAGCCCATTTCGTCGCGTGCTTTTTTCAACGCGCGGCATTCTAATTCGAAGCAGTCACGGAAGTTATCAGACACATAACGGCTAGCACCACGGAAGCCCAACATTGGGTTTTCTTCTTCAGGTTCGTATAACTTACCACCGATTAAGTTCGCATATTCGTTTGACTTAAAGTCAGACATACGAACAATCACTGGTTTGTCAGCGAAAGCAGCAGCAAGCGTAGAAATACCTTCAACTAGTTTTTCAACATAGAATTCGATAGGTGATGCGTAACCAGCAGTACGTGACATTACAGCAGCACGAGTTTCACGTGGAAGGCTGTCAATGTTAAGTAGTGCTTTAGGGTGAACACCGATCATGCGGTTGATGATGAATTCAAGACGTGCAAGACCAACACCTTCGTTTGGAATTTGAGCGAAGTCAAATGCGCGGTCAGGGTTACCTACGTTCATCATAATTTTGAACGGTAGAGTAGGCATTGATTCAATCGAGTTACGTTGGATTTCAAAATCCAAAGAGCCTTCGTAAATAAAGCCTGTATCACCTTCAGCACAAGAAACAGTCACTTCTTGACCATCAGTCAATACTTCAGTCGCATTACCACAACCAACAATTGCTGGAACACCAAGCTCACGTGCAATGATTGCAGCGTGACAAGTACGACCACCACGGTTTGTTACAATCGCAGCAGCACGTTTCATTACTGGTTCCCAATCTGGGTCAGTCATGTCAGATACAAGTACGTCGCCGTCTTGAACTTTATCCATTTCTTTGATTGAAGTTACGATACGTACGCGACCAGAACCAATACGTTGACCGATTGAACGACCTTCACAAATTACGTTGCCTTTTTGCTTAAGCAGGTAACGTTCCATTGTGCCTACGTTTTGGCGGCTCTTCACAGTTTCAGGACGTGCTTGAACGATGTAGATTTGACCGTCATCACCGTCTTTCGCCCATTCGATGTCCATTGCAGAACCGTAATGGTTTTCAATGATCAACGCTTGTTTCGCTAGTTCTTGAAGTTCATGGTCGTTTAATGCAAATTGCTGACGATCCGCTTTTTCAACATCAACAACAACAACTGATTTACCAGCTGCACCTTCTTCACCATAAATCATTTTTTGGTGTTTAGAACCAAGGTTACGACGTAATACAGCATGTTTGCCTGCATTAAGAAGTGGTTTAGACACATAGAATTCGTCAGGGTTTACAGCACCTTGTACAACCATTTCACCCAAGCCATAAGAAGCTGTGATGAAAACTGCGTCGCGGAAACCAGATTCTGTATCTAGTGTAAACATTACACCAGCTGCACCTGTTTCAGAGCGAACCATGCGTTGAACACCAGCAGATAACGCAACAACGTCATGTGCAAAGTTTTGGTGAACACGGTAAGAAATAGCACGGTCATTATAAAGTGATGCAAACACTTCTTTGATTGCAACAAGAATATTGTCGATACCACGGATGTTCAAGAAAGTTTCTTGTTGGCCCGCGAAAGAAGCGTCTGGTAAGTCTTCTGCAGTAGCAGATGAACGAACGGCAACCGCGATTTCAGGGTTGCCGTTTGAAAGTACTGTGAAAGCTTCACGGATTTCTTTTTCAAGTTCTGCTGTAAGCGGAGTGTCTACAATCCATTGGCGGATTTTAGCGCCTGTTTCAGCCAATGCATTTACGTCATCAACATTCAAGGCTGCAAGTTCAGCATTGATTTTAGCGTTTAGGCCGCTTTGCTCGAGAAATTCACGATATGCTTGAGCTGTAGTAGCAAAACCACCAGGTACCGATACACCAGCATTTGATAAATGGCTGATCATCTCGCCCAATGATGAGTTTTTCCCACCAACGAGTTCAACGTCGTGTTTCCCTAATTTTTCTAGACCAATTACGCGCGCTTCCAAAGTTGTTACTCCACTTTTGCAGTATTAATCACTATCTTGGCATGAAATTATAACAAAAAACTTAGCATTTTGATTTTACTAAGTGACAGTCATGTAAGATGGTTTACTATAAAGATTATATAGCACTAAGACAAATGTTTAAGGAGAATTTTAATGTCGGAAGGTAAACAGATTAAGCGTAGTGTTTTCTTTATTTCTGATGGTACTGCGATTACTGCTGAAACCCTTGGTCATTCACTGTTAGCACAGTTTCCACATGTTGATTTTGATATCCACATTATTCCTTACATTAGCTCTGAAGAAGCTGCGACTAATGTCGTAGCAGAAATTAACTTACGTGCGCAGCAAGATGGTGAAAAGCCACTGGTTTTCGATACGCTTGTTGACCCGTATGTACGTGACATTATTAATACTGCAAATGCAATAAATCTTGATGTTTTTGAAGGGCTTATTAGTAAGCTGTCTGATGAATTGGGTACTGCACCTACGACTTTAGTCGGGCAAACCCATGCGGTAACAGATTCTGAGTCTTATAAAGCACGTATTGATGCAGTACATTTCGCTTTAGATAACGATGATGGTGCGCGTACACGTCATTATGATAAGGCAGATTTAATTTTGATTGGCGTCTCTCGTTCGGGTAAAACACCAACGTCAATTTACTTGTCATTACAATTTGGTATTCGTGTTGCGAACTATCCACTAACTGAAGAAGACTTGGACGACAACCGTTTACCGGCAGTATTGCGTGAGCATAAACATAAACTATTTGGCTTAATGATTGACGCAGAGCGACTTGTAGCGATTCGTAGTGAACGCAAAGCGAACAGCCGTTACGCAAGTTATAGCCAATGCCAAATGGAATTACGCGCAATTGAAGGCATTTATATTTCAGAAGGTTTGAAATATTTGAATGTTTCTGAGATGTCTATTGAGGAAATTTCGACTCGTGTACTTCAAATGACTGGATTAAAACGTCGTATTGGTTAATCAAAAAAAGAGCCATTTCGGTGGCTCTTTGATCATAAAAAAAATGCAACAAATAATACTAAAATTGTATTAAAGATAATTTTTTTGATTGGTTTTATTGAAGACTTTTATCAATGTATTTGATGTTGAAAGGTTGTTTAAACTTTCATCAAAAAACAATTTATTTTATATAGAAAATATCGACTTTTTAGTCATAAAAACTAAGTGAATTTGTATAGGTTTTTGGGTTTTATTTTAATGATATTTTTGATGGGTTTATTAAGCAAAATCTATCGCTTTATCCCCAAATGAAATTTTTTTTTCGTGTGATATTTCCTAGCTAAAATTTAAATTTGATATAAAAATAGCCAAATCAGCAGTGTTGATTGTTAAAAAAATATACAAATAGTGTTTAAATAGTGATCAAATGATTCAAGATGGCTGCTTAATTTGTTTGTATGATGGTATTTATTTAATTTATGAGGGTGTTATTTATACAAATTTTAAAGCTTTTAGGTCAGATTGTGAAAAATTCAGGACCTTAATGTTGATTAAATTCGGGGTATTTATTCAAAAAATAGCATTTAGAAAATATGTTGATGTATCTGGTGAAGTAGGTTTAGCCATAAATCTCACATTTAAAATTCACTTCAATTAGGTCGTTAATTTAAGTGAAGAGGGTGGCGATTTTTGTGTATAAACTAACTATGTAGTGAATCATGTGACATGCCGAGCACTAATTCTAGCCAAATAAGAATAGTAGCTTAAACTTGGCTTGATCAGTTTTGAAATTTGGCATGGCTAGCATAAGTTTTCTAGTAGATAATTAGTCTCTTATAAATCCTCAGATAGTAGATAAAAACAAACAACAATACTGTTAATTAAAAATATTATAAAAGTTATGTAATTGTGATTACTTTGTAATTACAAAATTGTTATTTTGGACTATTGCAGTGAATAATTAAATCACATTCATAGGTATGATCATCTAAAGCTGTGATTTTAAAGTCTTGAATTTTAATAATTGGCCATGTATTCAGGATGCAATTAGGTTGTTGCAAGGCAGCATAATAATGATCTGATTTAAGAAATACTTTGTTTTGTATAGCCGTATTTGGGCTTAGTAAATGTCTTAACCAGTGGTTTGGAACTTGATCTTCTAAAAAACGTAAAGCCAAGATGCTCTTGACGCGATTAGTGAATAAGCGACGGTTTTTCGCAATTAAAGGATGTTGAATTAATTTATTCAGCAGTCGTTCGGTACGTGGTAGGACAAACTGAGGTTTAATTTGATAGACCATAATATTGTCTGCGACCTGACAAAGGTGATGAAGTTCTGAAACTACGTGCTGGTCTATGCCAATAATGGCAATTTTTTGATTTTTAAAATCGTAGCTTTTGATTTGGTCTGAGCTAACAATCGTCCCTTTAAAGTGCTCAAGATCTTCAGCTGTATTGTTAAAAATATGGTGTGTTGCATCCTGCTTGTTGGCCATATTTATTCCTTATCTTTTCTTTATTTTAGTTGGATTGTTGGTAGGAATATCTTCGGCGATGCATAGGGATGGGTAAAGGATTTTTTCAGTCTGATGAGTCATGCATTTTGTGCGGAATTGATTCGCTTGGTACTTGTCTTTCTGAGATTTCTAAGAGTGTGCCAATTTTATTTTTGTATATGTGTCGAAGAAAAAGTAGATATCGCTAAATATACCTGCATAAAGAAACAGATCCCTGCATAAAAGAATTATAGCTTAGATAAATCAGTGCTTTAGTTGTGCTCATCATCTTGTGGCTTAAATTCAATGCTACTTGATGTTGAATGCTTCAGTTCTGGTTGATCTGTATGTGTGCGTAAATAATCCATATCTCGAATATTCTTTTGTACCGCAACAGCACCGAACAAACTCATTAAGAAAGCCATCATATAAAAACCTTTTTCACTTAAGGCAAGTTCTGCATTCCATAAACCTATCGCGAGAAGTACAAGGCAAATAACGACAGATGCCCAGCACAGTCCAAAATATATTGCGGTTACTTGCATGCCTTCTAAACGGTCACGAATAATTTTTTGTAAAGACACTGATGAAAATAGACCATATAACAACAAAATCAGGTAAAAGCCTTTCTCATTCAACATCATATTTGTATTAAATAAACCAATGCAAAATACCACTGCACCTAAAATGAGTGCGCACCAACTCGCTGCGATCAATGCGGGTGTTGGTTTATTAATATATTGGCTCATCTGTTTGTTTTCTCATTTATTTTGCTTCTGTTTAATATTTATACATGATGGAAAATAAATGAGAAAATATTTAAGGAACCAAGGAATATGCTTTCGCTACATATTGGGGAATTAAAATAGTGAGATAAGGTGGACAGTAAATGCAAATCAGTCTAAACGTATGCTGAATGCGATATGAGTCATTATACGTTTAGACTGAGTAATTACTTAATTTAGATCATTTTTAATTTCCATTAAACGACTAAAGTTTTCGATTCGTTTATCAGTGTCGTAGATGTCGCATGTAAAAATGAATTCATCGACATCATACTTATTGAGCAAACGTTCTAAGCCTGTTTTGACTTTGGCATGTGAGCCAACCTGTCCCATTGCATAGAAGTTATCTACTGACATTTTTTCTGCAGGAGACCAAAGCCCTTGCATGCTTTGAACAGGAGCTTTTAATTTTAAGCTTTGTCCACGCATCAGTCCCAATACACGTTGGTAAGCACTCGTTGCTAAATATTCAGCTTCTTCATCTGTTTCTGCAACAACCGTTGGTACGCCCATAGAGACATAAGGTTTATCTAAATATTCTGAAGCTTGGAAGTTTTCACGATAAAGTTGAATGGCTTGACCTAACATGCGTGGTGCAAAGTGAGAGGCAAATGAATACGGTAGACCTAAACGGGCAGCAAGTTGTGCGCTAAATAGACTAGAGCCTAATAACCACACTGGAACATGGGTGTTTTGTCCCGGTGTCGCAACAATACGTTGATTGGCTTCAGGTGCTTTAAAATACTGCAAAATTTCTAATACATCTTGTGGAAATTGGTCTTCAGTTTCTTGACGACCACGGCGTAGGGCACGCATCGTTATTTGATCTGTGCCAGGTGCACGTCCTAAACCTAATTCAACTCGCCCAGGATATAGTGTCTCTAGGGTGCCAAATTGTTCAGCTACAACAAGTGGTGCATGGTTAGGGAGCATGATGCCACCCGAACCTAATTTTATGTGTTTGGTATTGGCAAGTAGGTAGCCCAACAATACGGCTGTTGCTGAACTCGCAATACCGTCCATATTATGGTGTTCTGCAAGCCAAAGTCTTTCGTAGCCTAGCTCTTCAGCTTTTTGAGCGAGTTCAAGTGCATGCTGAAGTGAAAATGCAATGGATTTGTCGTCACGTACAGGTGCGAGTTCTAGAATGGAAAATTTTGTCTCGGATAGAGTACGCATGTTTTCTCTCGAATAGTTGTATATCGAGATAATACGATATATGAGTTAATATGTATATCGATAAAATTCGATATTTATGTGTAGATCGTTTTGAATCTACTGAAAACGACTTGTCTATAAAATAAAAAAGCACCCGAAGGTGCTTTGATAGTTTGATTTATTTATAAATTAGCGTTTACCGTTTTTAGACCAACCTAAGTGACGGCCATTGTCTTTACGGTAGTTTCGATCATTGTAACTGTAGTTATTGGTACGGTAGCCACGGCTGTTATAGCGACGGTCATAACGATCATCATAACGGCTATCATAGCGATCATCATATCGACGGTCTTCAGATACTTTTTTGCCGAGGGCTGAACCACCAGCTGAACCTAAAGCTGCACCAATATAACCACCATTGGTACCAGCCATGTTTTTACCTACGGTATAACCACCGGCACCACCGAGTGCACCACCAATAATTGCACCATTACGGTCACGCTTATTTGACGCAGCCGCTGCACCAGCGCCACCACCAATTGCTGAACCAATCATAGCGCCAGTTTGACCGCCAACTTGGTTACCAATAGCAGCACCAACAACGCCACCTAAAGCAGAAGTCAGTGCAGTATTTGTGCTGTTACCAGCGTGTGTTGCAGTCATTGTTAAAGCTGAAGCTGCAATTGCTGCACTAAATAGAATTTTATTGATTTTCATTTTGAACTCCTGACGAAGTACGTTGTTTATCTGTTGATACCAATATAGAAAAACACTTAGTGAAGATGTGGAAGAGGTTGTAAATGATTTTGATATTTAAGTAAGAACTGTGTAATTTTATCTGCCGAATTTATACATATTTGTTTTACTACAACTGCTATCTAAATAAAGTGAAGAAGCTTGCGGGAATGACAACAGCGTAGTGTTGTGATCTATGTATTAATCTGAAAATGCTAAAAAAGCACCCGAAGGTGCTTTTCTTGATCAGTACTGTAATGAGTTTGAGACTACAGCATGACTACATTTGATTAGTGACGGTTACGACGGTGTTTTTTGTAGTATTTACGCTGTTGTTGCTTGTCGTAAGCTTTGTCTTTAGAGATTTTATTACCTAAAGCAGCACCACCAGCAGCACCTAGAGCAGAACCGATGTAACCACCGTTTGTGCCACCCATGCTTTTGCCAACGGTGTAACCTGTACCGCCACCTAATGCACCACCGATAGCTGATTCAGTACGGTTGCGTTTGTTACTTGCTACAGCAGCACCACCTGCACCACCTAAAGCAGCACCGATTGTTGCACCAGTATTACCGCCCATGTTTTTACCAATTGCAGTACCTGCAACACTACCGAGCGCACTTGCAGCTGCAACGCGAGTTGTACTATCTGCTTGAGCAGAAACAGTGAACATAGAAGCAGTCGCTAAAGTCGCTGTCATTAAAAGAGTATTCAGTTTCATCGTTCACTCCATGTCCCAAAGTTCAGGACTATTATTTTTCATCAATTCGATGGAGCTAAATGTAACAAATAACTTCTGCATAAATATGGAGAGCTTTATCCTTATTTGATGCTTTGAGTGACCACTTTGTATGAGTTTTATTAATAATGTGAATATAGCAGTGAATATGCCGAAATTAGCAGCAACTTTGTGGAGAAAAGTAGGAGTGATGCAGTTCACACTTCCTAAAATCAGGGCTTAAAGCAATGCTTGGAATAAATAATATGTCATTTCCAATCTAGAGTCGGTAAACTAGCCGCATTATTTTGAATTTGGCATAACCGTGCATTATTGGCGGATGAGCCTGTGTATTGAGATTTTTTGAAAAATGAAAGAATCGTTACGTTTACGATTAGATCAACTCTCTGACCGTCACGAAGAATTAAATGCATTATTGGCGGATATAGAAGTCATTTCTGACAATAAGCGCTTCCGTCAATTGTCACGTGAGCATAGTGATTTATCCGAAATTACTGATGTTTGGAAAAAATATCGTCAAGCTGAAGAAGATATTGAAACTGCTGAAGTGATGCTAACGGATCCAGACTTTAAAGAAATGGCAGTTGAGGAAATCAAAGAAAATAAAGCTTTGATTGCGCAGCTTGAAGCTGATTTAAATATTTTAATGATTCCAAAAGATCCGAACGATGCCAACTCTGCGTATTTGGAAATTCGTGCGGGAACGGGTGGTGATGAGGCTGCAATTTTCTCAGGTGACTTGTACCGTATGTATAGTAAATATGCTGAGTCGCAAGGCTGGCGTATTGAAGTGCTTTCAGAAAATGAAGGTGAGCATGGCGGCTATAAAGAAGTTATTTGCCTAATTAATGGCGAAGGCGTTTACGGTCGTTTGAAGTTTGAAAGCGGTGCTCATCGTGTACAACGTGTACCTGCGACTGAGTCGCAAGGTCGTGTTCATACTTCTGCATGTACTGTTGCGATTCTGCCTGAAATTGATGTAGATACGACAGTCGAAATTAATTCGTCTGAACTTCGTATTGATACTTACCGTGCATCTGGAGCAGGTGGTCAGCATATTAACAAAACTGACTCTGCGGTACGTATTACACACTTACCAACAGGTACAGTCGTTGAATGTCAGGACGAACGTTCACAACATAAAAACAAAGCTAAGGCCATGGCGTTATTGGTATCACGATTAGAAAATGCTAAACGTGCGGCTGCTGATGCTGCAACGTCTGAAATGCGCCGTGACTTGGTGGGTTCGGGTGACCGTTCAGAGCGTATTCGTACTTATAACTATCCGCAAGGTCGTATGACTGATCACCGTATTAACTTAACCTTATATAAGTTAGATAGCGTGATGGAAGGTGATTTAACCGAATTGTTAGATAGCTTACATCGTGAATATCAAGCTGATCAGTTGGCATTATTAGCACAGCAGAATGGTGGCTAATGAATATTGCACAGGCTTTAGCCTATCGTGGTGAACCTGAAAGCTATGAACGTCAGGAAAATGCGTGGTTGTTAGAGCACATCACCAAAATTGATTCTTTTGATTTAATCTTGAAAAAAGATCAAGAGCTGACTGCCGAGCAAGAACAACTCTATGTTGAAAGTCTTGCACGTATTACCGCAGGTGAGCCTTTGGCTTATGTGACAGGCTCGCAACCATTTTGGACTTTGGATTTAAAAGTGACCAAAGATACCTTGGTGCCACGCCCTGATACTGAAGTGCTCGTTGAAACTGTACTTCGTTTAGAGTTGCCTGAGGATGCGCGTGTTGTTGACTTGGGCACAGGTACGGGTGCAATTGCGCTGTCTTTGGCGAGTGAACGTCCAGATTGGATCGTTACAGCTTCAGACATTTATGAGCCAACCCTAGAAGTTGCTGAGTTTAATGCCAAGAAGCATGATCTTGAACATGTGCAATTTGTATTGGGTTCTTGGTTAAAACCATTTGGCCGTGCATTTTTTGATGTGATTGTATCGAACCCGCCGTATATTGATGCCAATGATGTACACATGAAGGATTTGGCGACAGAACCTGAACGTGCTTTGGTTGCTGATAATCATGGTCTTGCAGATCTTGAACAAATTATTCTTCAAGCCAAAAAACATTTAACTGTGCATGGTTGGGTGGTGCTTGAGCATGGTTATGATCAAGGTGAGGCGGTTCGTCATTTATTTTTGCAAGCAGGTTATCGTGAAGTACGTACCGTCAAAGATTATGGTGGTAATGACCGTGTAACTTTGGGGCAATGGCAGCACTAAAATCTGTTAAAAGTCTTATCTTCATCTAATAGTTAAAATATAAAGCGCAATCAATGCGCTTTATTTTTGTTTTATTATTTCTAATGCTGTGCTTTTTTATCAAGTGCAATCAACAATAAAAATTATTTCACCACATCACGCCAGCGCAGCAAGTATTGCTCGATATATTTCATTATGCTGTCAGAAATTTTGCCCAATACTGCCAATAAGATAATGGCAATAATTACAATATCTGGTCGCGAAGTTTCACGTCCATCACTGAGTAAATAACCAATACCTTGTGTTGCAGCGATGAGTTCAGCGGCAATCATAAACATCCATGCCAAACTCAGACTGTTACGTAGTCCGGTTAAAATGCCCGGTGAGGCAGCAGGTAAAATAATTTCCCGAATTTGTCTGAAGTATTTCAAGCGATAGACTTGAGCAACTTCAATAAGTTTACGGTCTACACCTTGAATCGCAGTAACTGTATTGGTGTAAGTAGGGAAAAATGCACCTATTGCAATCAGGGTGATTTTTGAGGATTCATCAATTCCAAGCCAAAGTAGTAACAGTGGAATCCAAGCCAAACTTGGAATGGATTTAATTGCAGAAAAGCTCGGTTCTAAAAATGCTTCCGCTTGTTTATTTAAGCCTACGAATAATGCAAAGATCAGAGCTAGACCGCTACCAACAAAAAAGCCTAAAAACACTCGCCATGTACTGGTCCAAATATGTTGCCATAGTTCGCCTTCGGACAGTTCAAGGAAGGATTGCCATAGACTACTCGGTGCAGGGAGTAGGTAGGGTTCAATCACACCTTGACGTACTAATATTTCACACAGCACTAGTAAGATGACCGGAATGGTTAGACCCTTAATTACAGCTTTAATCTTTGAAGGTTTCTTTGTGGTGCTGTGATCTGTGGTCGAGCTCGATGCAATGGCTTTATTTTGTGTTGCAGAGAACGACATGCTTATTTCACAACCTTTTGTGCATATTTGGCATCAAACAATTGATCAATCACTTGGTTAACATTGGTGCCTTTACGCACTAAATCTTCTTCAGTCAAAATGCTGCCAGATTTTTTCAAGGCATTAATTTGCTTAGCGGTTGGGATGTTTTGATCAAAATTAGTTCGGCTGAGCTGTAGTTTTGCCACAGCCAATGGTAGTTTCGACTCACGTGCAAGTAATTGTGCCAATTTATCTGGATTTGCTTTTGCCCATTTTCTTGCTTGCTCGTAGGCTTTAATTACGGCTTCCACAGCTTCAGGGCTTTGCTGGCTAAATTGTTGTTTAGTGCTGAGTACACTGTAGCTGTTAAATCCGACATTGCGATATAAAAGTCGTGCTCCCGATTGTACTTGCGCTGAAGCCATTAATGGATCTAAACCCGCCCAAGCATCGACTTGACCACGTTCAAGTGCCGTTTTGCCATCTGCATGTTGTAAATGCACCAATTGCACATCTTTTTTATTTAAGCCGACAGTCTCTAAAGATTGCAGGGTAAACATGAAAGGATCTGTCCCTTTAGTTGCTGCAATTTTTTTCCCCTTTTAGATCTTTTAGAGTCTTAATTGGGGAATTTTTTGCAACTAATAATGCTGTCCATTCGGGCTGACTTTGGATATACACTGTTTTAATTGGACTACCATTGGCGCGGCTCAGTACTGCTGCAAGTCCTGCAGTTGAAGCAAAATCGACACTACCACTATTTAAATACTCTAGTGAGCGATTACTGCCTTGGCTAAAGACCCATTTAATTTGTGTTTTTAGTAGAGCTTTTTCCAGTAATTTTTGATCTTTTACCACTAAACTGGTCGGTGCATAGTAGGCATAATCGAGTTTAATCGTTGATGGTAAAGCAGCAAAAACGCTTGAACTGAGTAAGCTGAGTGAAACTGCCGAGAAGATAAATTTTGAATGTTTAAAAACAGATGTCATGTCGTTCACATAAGATGTTGATTTATGTGCACATAGATACGATGAAAGTATTTTGGATACAAAACAGAAAAAATGCTAAATACTGAGAAAATTTCGATAAAGCGATTTAGTGGTTATAACTTCATGAAAAATATTAAGTTTATATCATGTTTAAATCGTCAATTAGGTATATATCAAAATTTGCGTAGAAGTTCTGGAAAAATGCTTAGACTTTTTAATGCGTTAAAGTTGAAGAAAGATTAAATATATTCAAATCAGAAAAGTATAAAAAAGCGGCATAAGCCGCTTTTTCTTTATGTATAGCTCAGACTTACATAGGATAGTCTTGCAAGCTATCAAACACTTCAACTTGATCGAGTGCTTCAGTTTCAACAGCTAAGCAATACGCTACAATTTTTGCGGTTGCTTGAACCAATGATTCAGCTTTTAAGTCTGCACCTGCTTGTATATCTGCAATTTGGTCAGCATGAATATCAAGTGCATGAGCAACATCTAAAGCATTTTCTGTGCTAAAGAATTGAGAAATTAAATTTTGTAAATCAATATCGGCAACAGCTTTAAGGTGTTCATTAAATTGCTGATCGATTGCGTCAGTTTGAGTGAAAAGGGAATCTGAAAAGTTTTGAACAAGTTGTTGTTCAAGAACATCAATCATCTTAAGCATGGGATAGCCTTTCAAGGAGATGCAAGGGAGTTGGGATACAGCCAAATAAGCAAAAGTGCTTTAAATTGAGTGAAAAATAACCTATTTGGGCTAAAACAGCAAACCTGCTCGGATGAATGGTCAGTCTACTTTTAGTTGATTCTTAAGTTTTTGAATATGTGAAAGATAATCTATTTTTTGCTTTGATGACGCATCAATACCTAATATCGGGGATTGAATTATTCCATATTATTTTGTCTATATGCTCCAGGGCTAACACCTGTCCATTTTTTAAAGGCACGGTGGAATGCACTTGGCTCTTGAAAGTTTAGTTCATCACTGATGTCTTGTAAGCTACGCTCACTACGTGTGAGTAATTCTATCGCTGTATCACGGCGAATATCATTTTTGAGTTGTTGGTAGCTCACGCCTTCACTTTTGAGGCGACGTTGCATCGTGGCTTCTGACATGTTCATTTTTATAGCCAATTCATTTAACTCTAGCCATTCGGCGGGTGAAACTTCTAAGAGCTGTTTGCGAATTTGACTACTCAGCGCATACGGGTTTTTAAAACGCACCAATAAATTTTCTGGGGTTTGTTGTAAAAATTGATACCAAGAGCGCTGATCTTGTTTAATCGCAAGGTTTAAATAACTGGCATCAAACTGAATGTAATTATGACTGCATTGATATTGAATGTTTTCACAAAAACGAACTTTATAATCCTGATCATTTTCAGGTGCAGCACATTTGAGTTGAATTTGATTCAATATGACCCTTTGGCCGCTCAGCCAGCACATCACCGCATGGATTAACATCAAATAAGTTGCATAACAAAACATTCGCTTTGGGGTGATTTTCTTATCATAAATGACGATATAAGCGTAGTTTTCTTCTACAGTCAGGGTGCTCCTTAAATCATCTAAAAGTAGATTTAAAAATTGCAGCATTTGTTTGAGTGCATCACCTACTGTTGGGTTTTGCATTGCTATTTTCGACATTAGTTTAAAACTGCCACGGCGCATAGCATGGCTATCCATGCCAAAAAACTCATCATCCATAGCATCAGATAAGTGCGTCCAAAGCGCAGCGTATTGCGAAACGGAAACGCGTGTTTTACTTGAATTTAGTAATTCTGCTGGAATGCCAGACTTTTGCAGAATCAAAGCTATATCCATATTTTGCATTCGTGCATCGTGTAGTGCTTCATGCACGAGGTCGATAGAAATGGTTCCTTTACTGTATTCAAGTCCTAATTTAGGCATAAGTGCTGATACGTCCATGTTCAGGATTGTCCAAATACATCATTCAAGATGCAGCATTTGGAAATTGTACTGAATAAATTCTGTGTTTACTCTGCATCTTAAGTCGAATTTATAAGAAACCATCGTCATAGGGAAATCAGATGAATATTCAAGGAAAAGTTTTTGTCGTAACGGGTGGCGCATCAGGTCTAGGTGCAGCGACTGCGACACATTTTATTGGACAGGGTGCCAAAGTCATTATTGTCGATATGAATCAAGAACATGGCGAAGCGATGCAGCGCCAATTGGGTGATCATGCGAAATTTGTTCAGTTAGATGTAACCAATGAGCCCGCAGTAGCAGCTTTCTTTACGCAAGTTGAAGCAGATTATGGGCAATTGAATGGTTTGGTAAATTGCGCGGGGATTGCACCTTCGGCAAAAGTGTTAGGCCGTGACGGTTTGCATGATTTGGCTATGTTCCAAAAAGTACTTGAGATTAATGTTAGCGGTACATTTAACATGCTGCGTTATGCGGCGCAGTTGATTGCTAAATATGAGTTAAAGGCAGGTGAAGAAGAGCGCGGTGTGATTGTGAATACGGCTTCCGTTGCTGCTTTTGATGGTCAAATTGGACAAAGTGCTTATGCAGCATCAAAAGGTGCAGTGGTTGCCATGACTTTACCTTTAGCGCGTGAATTGGCACGTGAGTCGATTCGTGTGATGACGATTGCGCCGGGCATTATGGAAACACCAATGTTAAAGGGTTTGCCGCAGAATGTTCAGGATGCTTTAGGGCAAATGGTGCCTTTTCCACCTCGTTTAGCGAAGCCCCAAGAGTTTGCAAAATTGGTCTCGCATATTTTTGAAAATAGTTATTTGAATGGTGAAGTGATTCGTTTAGATGGTGCGATTCGGATGCAGCCTAAATAATTTTAGGCATTCATACACTGATGTGACTGCATGGCTGCCGATACCTATTGGAAATTTAAATACCAGTTTAGGCGCTTTCATTTTCTTTTGACGGATCAAAAGAAACAAAAATCCTTTGTAAAACTGAAGATACATCCTTGTATCTCAGTTTCACGGGCGACATGCATGTCGTCGTTACATTAAGACAAACACCGTGATTAGAAAAAATAATTTTTAAAAAATATGTAAGGGAGCTCTCATGATTTTAAATGATGAACAAAAGATGGTTCAGGACATGATGCGAAGCTATTCGCAAGAAAAACTGAAACCAACTGCCACAGAACGAGATAAGACGGCAGCATTTCTAGCGCAAGAACTCAAAGAGCTAGGAGAACTTGGCGCGCTCGGTATGACTGTATCGGAAGAATGGGGCGGAGCAGGACTTGATTATGTATCGCTTGTAGTCGCACTAGAAGAAATTGCTGCAGGTGATGGCGCAATCTCGACAATTGTGAGTGTGCAAAATTCATTACCGTGTGGCATTACTCAGCGTTATGGCACAGAAGCACAAAAGGAAAAATATCTAAAAAAATTAGCGACTGGCGAATGGTTAGGTTGCTTTTGTTTAACTGAGCCACAAGTCGGTTCAGATGCTAGCGCCTTGGAGTGTAAAGCTGAACGTGTTGGCGATGAATGGGTGCTAAATGGCACGAAACAGTTCATTACTACGGGTAAGCACGCTCAAGTCGCATTGGTTTTTGCTGTAACGGATAAATCGGCAGGGAAAAAAGGCATTTCTTGTTTCTTGGTGCCTACCGATGCACCGGGTTATATTGTATCGCGTTTAGAAGAAAAAATGGGGCAGCACTGTTCGGACACGGCGACCATTGTTTTAGATAATTGCCGCATTCCAGCAGACAGTTTATTAGGTCAAGAAGGCGAAGGTTATAAGATTGCCTTGTCTAATTTAGAATCTGGCCGTATTGGTATTGCTTCACAATCTGTGGGGATGGCACGCGCTGCACTTGATGCAGCTGTGGAATATGCCAATGAGCGTAAAGCCTTTGGCGTAGAAATTGTGCAGCACCAAGCGGTGGCATTTCGCTTAGCAGATATGGCAACGCAAATTGAAGCAGCTCGTCAACTGATTTTTCATGCAGCTACATTAAAAGATGCAGGTCTACCATGCTTAAAAGAAGCTTCAATGGCTAAACTTTTTGCTTCTACTATGGCTGAGCGTGTTTGCTCAGATGCGATTCAAATCCACGGAGGATATGGTTATGTATCTGATTTTCCTGTAGAGCGTATCTATCGTGATGTGCGTGTTAGTCAAATTTATGAAGGTGCATCTGACATTCAAAGGTTGGTGATTGCACGTGAAGTCACCAAAGTTTAATTCATATAAAAAATATTAATTTGTCTAAAAAGTAGACTTTAGTCGATGTTCAAACCCTGCAAGCTAAATGACATTTATGGAAATTGCAGGGTCATTTTAAACAGGTTTAACTAAGCATATAAACAGTAAAAAAGCGTTGCATTGTTGCTTTACTACAAGCTAAGCAACGCAAAACTTTGAGCCTATATCGCAATGGATGTGATGTAAGTACAAAGCGCTACAACAACAAAATAAATGGAAATGCAAAGCAGGCAGCTTTGGGAAATAATACAGGATAGGAGTTTGTCGAAATGAAGACACTGGATCAGGCATATCTAGATTTTAATTTTGAAAAAATGGTTCAAGAGCAATTGGTTGGTACTGCAAAAGCGATAAACGCCTATGATGAATGTTGTGGTCGCTATGTTGGTGAAAATCGTTCAGCGCTGATTTGGGAAGGAAAGAACGGCGAATCAGAGCAATGGAGTTTTGAACAACTGGATGCTGTTTCAGCACAACTTGCAAACTATTTAAATAAAATTGGTTTGAAAGAGGGGGATTGCATTGCGGGGTTATTGCCGCGTACTCCTGCTTTACTCATTACGGTTTTGGCAACTTGGCGAATTGGTGCGATTTATCAGCCTTTATTTACGGCTTTTGAATCTAAAGCAATTGAGCATCGTGTTGAGACGGCACAAACCAAATTGATTGTGACCAATTCAGAACAACGTCCAAAATTAAACAATATTGATCTGCCACATATTTTGACAGTTCATGCTAAAGGTGCCTTACATACCGATGCTGATTTTTGGACTGAACTTGGCAAAGAGACAACAACTTTTAGTTCTGTAGCACGTACATTTGATGATGAATTTTTGATGATGTTTACTTCAGGCACAACGGGCCTGGCGAAATCAGTACCTGTTCCGAATAAAGCAATTTTGGCGTTTAAAGGTTATATGACTCATGCTGTGGATTTGCGTGAAGAAGACAGCTTTTGGAACTTAGCAGACCCTGGTTGGGCCTATGGACTATATTACGGTATTACAGGCCCACTTAGCTTAGGTCACAGCATCATTATGGATGAACGAGCATTTAGTGTAGACAATGCGGTTCAAATCATTAAAAAATATAAAGTCTGTAATTTAACCGGTTCACCTACGGCTTTTCGCATGTTCTTTGGCTTTAAAGAAAAGTTTGATGAAACCATCAAGTCACTTTTACGTGTAGTGAGTAGTGCGGGTGAACCACTTACGCCTGAAGTCATTCAGTGGTTTAACCATGATCTGAATGTCAATATTTATGATCAATATGGACAAACTGAACTTGGTATGGTGATTGCCAATCATCATGCTTTAGAGCACTACAAAAAAGTCGGTTCAGCAGGCTTTGCCATTCCAGGGCATCGTTTTGCTGTATTAAATGCAGACTATGAAGAAGTAGAACGTGGTGGTGTAGGGACACTGGCGATGGATTGTGCCCAATCTCCTTTAATGTGGTTCACAGGTTATGGTGGCAATAACCGTAAAGCCTTTGTTGGTAACTATTACATAACTGGCGATACGGTTAAGTTAAATGAAGAAGGTGGAGTAGATTTTATTGGTCGTGCAGACGATGTAATTACAACGTCAGGCTATCGTGTTGGGCCTTTTGATGTAGAAAGTACTTTGTTGGAATGCGAAGAAGTTCTAGAGTCGGCTGTGGTCGGTAAGCCAGACCCTGAGCGGACTGAAATTGTCAAAGCTTTCGTGGTCTTGAAACCACAATATCAAGCAAGTGTTGCATTGATGGATCAACTACAAGCTTATGTACGTTCACGACTATCGAAACATGCCTATCCGAAAGAAATAGAATTTGTTGAAGGTTTACCAAAAACATCGAGCGGTAAAATTCAGCGTAATTTGTTGAAGCAACAAGAAGTAGCCAAAGCCCAATTTATGCAAAAGGTCAGTTAAATTTAGTCTCAGATTGATCTAAGAAAAGGCTGCGTAAATGCAGCCTTTTTCTATTTTCTTATCTCTATTTTGCGTCGAAACCTATTTTTTACCTTGCCATTTTAATGCTGCGACATCGGTAACTGTTTGGGAAATGTAATGAGGCAAAGCAGTGCAGATATCAATGCACAGGCAAACATGATCGTGACTAAACCTAAGCCGCCAAAACTGCTAAATGTACCTGTTAAACTCGTAATGATCGCACCAAAGCCAAATTGTAATGCACCTAATAAAGCAGATGCTGTTCCAGCATTTTTATGTTGGAACATGAGAGCCAATTGGCTGCCCGTAGGCATAATGAAACCTAATAGTGCAACGGCAATGAATAGTGTGATGCAAAATATCACTAAATTCGAATAGCCTAAGCATAGCGCGAGTATCAGTACAGCCATAATAAGCAAGAAACTGATATTCATAATTTTATAGGCATTTAGTGGGCCAAATTTTTCATGTATTTTGGGGTTTAAAATGGCTGCACCAATTAAACCAAATGCATTCAATGCAAACAGCAGGCTAAATTGGGTTGAACTGAGTTGATATTCACTAATAAATACGCTAGCTGAACCGGCGATATAGGCAAAGAAACCTGCTTGAGCAATACACAGTGTGAGGGCATAAATGATGAACTTACGATCCGTGATAATTTGCCCATATAACTTGATGGTTTGGGTAAGCTTGAATTGTTGGCGCAGTTCTACTTGACGTGTTTCAGGGAGCAGCACAGCAACAGCTGCCAATACAATCGCAGCATATACGGCTAGGAAAATAAAAATATTTCGCCATGAACCTAAAGCCTGTAAACCATCGCCAATTAGGGGGGCAGCCACTGGTGATAGACCCAATATCGCCAAAACCATTGACATCATTTTGCCCATTGCAGGGCCTTGAAACTGATCTTTAATGATAGCAAAGGCAATCACCATACCAATTGAACCACCTAAACCTTGAACAAAACGAATGTATTGCAATTGTTCAACGCTTTGTGCAAACGTGCAGCCAATCGAGCCTAAAATATAAATGCTTAAACCTAAATAAATAAGTGGTTTACGGCCAAATTTATCCGATAGTGGACCGTACATTAGCTGACCGAGCATTAAACCCACAAAAAATGTCATCAAACTCAGTTGAATCGCACCTTCGTTACTTCCTAAAGACGCTGCCATAGCGGGAATGCTTGGTAGGTACATATCAATACCTATCGGGCCAATGGTTGCGAGTAACGCAATGAGTATGGGCATTGCACGTATATTTGATGCTGTCATAATGTGGTCGAATCTTGTGGAAAACGGCGCATTATGAAACCTGTTGGTTTCTTAAGTCAAGGAGAGCAGCATTGGCAAAACTAGGCCGTCCTTTGGTCATGTCGGCAGAACAGCGGCGTACAGAAATCTTTTCTATTGCAGAACAACTCTTTGGAGAGAAGGGTTTTGAAAATGTCACCATGTCTGAAATTGCGACCGCAGCAGGCATGTCTAAAAAAACGTTATATGTGTATTTTTCTGATAAACGTGAACTGCTGATTTCATTGGTTGAGTCATCCTATATTTGGACTGAAGATGCTTTTGATACCAATAGTGCAGACAAAGTGTTGGCCTTACAAAATCAACTGAAGAAAATCGCTGAGCATGTCCTTTCCGAGCGCCATATTAAGTTGTGCAGACTTGCGATTGCAGAGCGTGTGGGGGTTGACGGGATCAGTGATACTTTTTATGAAAAAGGCATAGCAAAAAGCCGAGATCATTTGATTCATGCTGTGAGTTATATTTCAAGTGCTCAATTTGTATTGAACTTAAATGCAGATATCATAGCGGATATGTTATTTGGTGCGACTATTTCCAAACCTTTTGTTGATTTACTATTTTTAAATCGAAAGATAGATATGCAGCAGGTAAATACGACAATTGAACAAAGTATTCAGGCTTTGTTTAAAATGTGAATACTTAAATTTTCATTGCAAAATTCAATATTTATTTTTCATCCTTATGTTTGGATTGCTCGTTATAATGACCTCGGTTTTATGTATTAAATGAGATAGCAGAACATGGATGCACAGCTCGATTTAGATGCAGAGATGGAATTAAGCGAAGCGGAAATGCACTTCTATAGTCGTCAAATTTTATTGGATGGCTGGGACTTAGAAGCCCAAGAAAAACTTAAACTTGCCAATGTGTTAATTGTGGGGTGTGGCGGTATAGGCTGCACCACAGCAGAACTGTTGGCTCGTGCGGGGGTTGGGCAAATCACGCTCATTGATGCTGATCAAATTGAAATTAGTAATTTACAGCGACAAATTGCTTATACAGAACAAGATTTAGGTTTCTATAAATCGGAAATACTGGCTAAGCGCTTAGGCTCAATTAATCCGCATATTCGTGTCATTGCACATACTGTAAAGCTAGATGCGTCTAACGCTGAACATCTCATCGCTGCGCAAGATTTGGTTTTAGATGGATGCGATAACTTTACGACGCGCTATTTGGTTAATGCGCAATGTTACCAGCATGCGGTACCGTTAATCAGCGCCTCAGCTATTGGCTTTCAAGGTCAGTTATTTATGGTCGAAGCAGCTTCTGCGTGCTATGAATGTTTATTTCCTAAAGAACAGCATGCCAGTGAAAGTTTACGCTGTGCGGATTCTGGGGTACTGGCGACCACGCCAAATGTCATGGCTAGTCTACAAGCACATCATGCATTGTTGTATTTGGGGTTAGGTACGACAGTGCTTAAACAAAAACTTTTGCTTTGGGATGGATTGAACATGAAACAGAAAATTTTGGCTTTTGAAAAAGATCCAAGTTGTCCAATCTGTCAGGCAAGATAAAACAGCAAGCCTGAATTTTTTGCTACACTCACTTTAATTATTTTTTCCTAAGACATTATGAAAAACAATATCTGGTTAGATGGAATACGCTCGGTTGCCCGTATGGGTGAAACCGCAGTGGTCGCGGCGAAAGCCGGATTTAAATATGCGACAGAAAAACCAAGTAACGCAAAATTAATGCGTGAAACCTTTGAATCTTTGGGTTCAACTTATATTAAATTAGGGCAATTTATTGCCAGCACACCTTCATTATTTCCACGTGAATATGTAGAAGAATTTCAAGGTTGCTTAGACCAAACGCCATTTTTGCCATTTAGCTATGTACAACAAGTGCTTGCCTCAGAGTTTGCAGGCCGTAATTTAGATGAAATTTTCGCTTCAATCGAAGAAACACCGTTGGCATCTGCTTCGATTGCACAAGTCCATGCAGCGAAGTTAGTTAGCGGTGAAAATGTCGTTATTAAAGTGCAAAAACCGGGTGTAGAAACAATTCTATATACCGACTTAAACGTATTGCACTGGGCAACCAAACTAATTGAAAAAGCGGTTCCTAAGGTAAAATTTGCTTCACTTGCAGATATTGTCGAAGAAATTAAAGTTCGCATGGTGCGTGAAGTAGACTTCATTGAAGAAGCACAAAACCTAGATGATTTTGTTAATTATCTAAATGTAACGCAAAACAAAGCGGCGACTGCACCTAAGGTTTATCATCAATATTCAACTCGTCGTGTACTGACCATGGAGCGTTTGTATGGTGTGCCGCTAACAGATTTTGATGTGGTTAAAAAAGTTGCTAAAGATCCATCGCAAGTCTTGGTGACTGCCATGAATACATGGTTTGGTAGTTTAATGCTGTGTAATAGTTTCCATGCTGATTTACATGCTGGCAACCTGATGCTCCTTGAAGATGGTCGTGTAGGCTTTATTGACTTTGGTATCGTTGGCCAGTTAAAACCTGAAGTGTGGACAGCGTGTATAGCCTTTATGGATGCACTGCAAAAAACCGATTACAACTTGATGGCGGAAAACATGCTTAAAATGGGCATGACCGCAGTGCAAATTGATACGCAAGTTTTGGCGGCCGATTTAGAACGCTTATTTAGCGGCGTGTTGTTGGCAGATCCGCAAGAATTGCTAACATCTAATCCAGCCGACTTAAATGACATTATGATGGACATGGTACAAGTGGGTGAACGTCACGGTATCCGTTTCCCACGTGATTTTGCTTTGCTGTTCAAACAAATGTTGTACTTCGATCGCTTTATGCGCATCCTTGCACCTTATACTGATATTTATGCAGACCAGCGTATTCAAATGGTGCAGACTATTGACCCAAATTTATTGTTAAAGCATTAATTTAATTCCTCCCCATCCTCTCTTAAAGAAAGGGAGGATGCTTCATTTCTTAATTTTATAAGTAATGAAAAGTCCCTTTGTCTAAAGAGGGATTAAGGAAGATTGTTAAAATATTATATTGTCGAGTGATCAAATGGACGCAATTATTATTGAAGGCCTGAAAGTTGAAACAGTGATTGGCTGTTTTAATTGGGAGCGTCAGATTATTCAGCCTTTAATGCTTGACCTGACGATCAATAACAATTTAGAGCAAGCTTCGAATTCAGATGAACTTGACGACACGCTTAATTATGCTGAAATTTGTGAGATTTCTGCGCAAGTCATTCAAGAAGCGAAGCCAAAATTGATCGAACATGCGGCAAAACTGGTTTTAGATGCACTTTTTTCTACCTATCCAAGTGTCGAATCTATTATGATTACCATCCGAAAGCCTGCCATTATCGCGCAAGCCAATTCTGTAGGAATTCGTCTTGAACGCCACCGAAACGATTTTCGCCCTAGCTCTGGCGAGTAATTTCAATCCAAAACCCCATTTAAAACTGGCTTTACGTCAAATTCAGGCTTTGGGTCATGCTGAATTTTCCAAAATTTATGTGATTCCTTGTCGTGATGGCATTGGGGCGGATTATTGGAATGCAGCATGTTTGGTGAAAAGTAGTTTATCTGTTGAAGAAATCAGCACCTTACTCAAAAAAATAGAAACAGATTCAGGTCGTGTTCGTCCATCACATAATATTGCATTGGATATGGATTTGATTGCGTGGGGCGAAAGTTTAGCGCACATGCAATTTAATCCAAAAAAACTCCCTTTGGCTTTAGATGTAAAAATTCCAATGTTTGATATTTGGCAAGATGAAATGTTTAAGCACGTTGCTCATCAATTTCCCATGGTGAATTGCCAACAGCTTTTAGCAGGTTAAAAAGTATTACCTAAAGCTTTTTATCATCAACGTAATTCGAACTTTAATAACAAAAAGCATTCAATCCTTTTATTTTATGCGCTAGCATAAGGTAATTAGCAGGGTTAAATTACGCTTTTAAGTCTAAAAAAAAGAATATGAACTGGACGGATCTGATTCAGCACTATGGCTATATTGCGATTTTTATTGGCACATAGTTTGAAGGAGAAACAGTGCTGATGATTGGCGCCTACGCCGTCCATCAACACATACTTCATTTTCCAATGTTGATTGCGGTGGCGATACTAGGCAGTTCTATTGGTGATCAGTTTTATTATCAAATGGGCGCTCGCTATGGGCAAAAACTTATCCAATTGAATGCGGAATTTGCACAAAAATTTGATCGTGCGAGCCAGTTTATAGAACGTTATCCTATTTTGACCATTTTATTTATGCGCTTTGCTTGGGGTTTTAGAACCATTTTACCTATTGCTGTAGGTGTGCGTGCTTATCCAGTCTGGAAATATGTGCTGATTAATCTGGTTGCCTGTTTTATTTGGGCGATGTTGGTCGCTACGATTGGGTTTCAAATCAGTCATTATTTACATCTATTTTGGGCGAAAATGCTGCCTTATCATCAAGATATTTACATCGTTATTGCCGTTCTTTTATGTATCGTATTCTTCCGTGTGCTCTATACGGTGTTGAAGTGGTGGCGTAAGCATCATCAACATTGATAAAGTGCAAGTGGTTGATCTGATAAAGTCGTCAAAACATAATTAAAAGATTTAAAGGGATATTTAGTGAGCGCAATATGGGCTTAGGTTATGGTGCAGGTGCGGGAGGTTTCCTTATTATTTGCTTTGCGATTTTGGTGCTATTTATCGTCATTGCGATTTGGTTGAGTTGGAATAATTGGTATAAAAAGCAAAAAAATCGACCATATAAAGTAAATGCGGCACTTAAAATTGGTTTATCTGGCGTATTGTTTTTTCCTTTATTTGTTGCAGTAACGCTTGGATTGTTCGTGATTTCAGATCTTAGTTCTGACTATGCAGAGTGGCAGCATCAAAAGAAAATTTATATACAGTTGCAGGAACCCTTAAACTTTGGAGAGGTTGTACTGCCTGAAGGCACGTGGATTAACCGATCATTTGAAACCGACTACTCTCTTGAACAGATGACTGATATTCGTCAAGGTTTAACATCAGCTCGCTTCCCACAACCTGTTCAATTGGCTGGATTTGATGTGATTGCTTTTGAGCTTCATCGTCATTTATTGCTTGAGTTGGTACATGATCAAACCGTTATGATGAATAACCAAAAAGAAATTTGTCCGGCAGGATGGCTGCTTGAGTTAAGTGGAGCAGATTATCCGTCCACTGCACAACTTTATAGTTTGAATTTTGATTGGTTTACACCAAGTCGATGGCATCCTATAAACTGTTTTGATGGCGAAGGAATTGTTGTATTAAAGTCAAAAAATTACCTATGAAAAAGCCTGCATTATTGCCATTGCTGTCCCACAATTTTTCACAAGAGGAAGCTCATTTGAGCTTCCTCTTGTTTTATGGGTATTTTATCGGGTGAAAATAAAGCTTTTAAAGTTCTTCTTTCAAACAAATTCACTTGAATTATTCTGAGTAAACGTTGAACTGTCCAACCTGTTTTTCCTAAATGTTGAGCGAAACTCACCAATAAATAGGCGATCATCGCAATCCAGATTTGTGTCTGAATTGCGTTCCTGCTGCGGCCTAGAAACGCTTTTAATTTAAGATTCTGCTTAATCGCCTTAAAGAACAGCTCAACTTTCCAACGATCTTTATAAATCGCCGCAATGGTGGAGGCGGCTAAATGAAAGTTATTGCTGAGAAAGCTAAAGTGCTTGCCACTTTGCTGAT
>NZ_VPDH01000062.1:0-22030 GCF_013417785.1 Acinetobacter sp. YH12227
ACTAGTAATTCAAATTATTTTAAACTTTCTTTCTAAAACCCAACTTAATCAATCTTAACTAAGTCACTGTTTTATCAGAAGTTTTAATCTTCATCACCGCCGATGGATGTGCATTCTACAGCATTTCTTACCCAACGCAACACCTTTTTTGAATTAATTTACACATATGTCGGTTTTTTGGACACATATCTGATCTTTTGTATTATTATCACCCGATATACCCAATATTTTTTATAATTAAGCGTATATACACCATATTTTCATTAAATATTATTTACGACTCGGCATGGCTTATTTAAAAAAAATAGCTTTGATGATTGGTATTACATTCTGTATATCACTCTCACACGCTACTCCCGCTTCAAATATTTTTAACACGACATTTTCCATATTAAGTTATGCTAAGTGGGAAACCAATTCACCCAAGCTGTGTGTGATTAACAATTCTGGACTTATTGCAGACTTTAAACGAAATGCTCCCACGCATAGTAATTATAGAATCCAACCAATTTCCGTGAATGAAATTGCAAATAGTCATTGCCAAATTTTATTTTTTTCCAATCTCTCTGCAAAAGATGAACAAAGCATTTTAAACAATCATGTAAATTTTCCCGCCCTTTCCATTAGTAATAATAATATTGAATGTGAGAATGGTAGCGCCTTTTGCTTATATCGGAAAAATCAGGGTTATGCTTTCAAAATTAATATGGATAGTTTGACTCAATCCCAAGTTCATATTGACCCTCGTGTTTTATTACTGGCCAAGTCATCGGAGTCAGCTGAATGAAACAACTCTATAATCCAATTACATTAGACTTCCTTCATAAATCATTTTTTAACCAATTTAATTGTTTATCTTTCACCCAATCTAAATTGTATATGCCAGCAAGTAAATTAAACCGCAGGTTTAATCGTTTACGACGATTTCTATATACACAAGATAAAATCTTAAAACATTTCATCCTTCCAAATACATGCTCTACTTGAATTCGTCTACGACCAATCTCTTTATTTAACTTTTTTAATTCAGAATCTAGTTTTTCAGTTTTCTTTGCTTTAGATGGCATGAGGCATCCAAAACCCAATTTCTTTATCCCTAAATAACCCTTATCAACGATAAAAAAGGGCTTAAATTTTAATTTCCTCATGCTTTTTTTAAATATTTTAAAATCATGCATGCTTCCATGACTTCCACATACACTCAGTATTTCACCTGTTGTATAGTGCATAGATAGCTGAAATTTAAAGGTATGTCGCTTTTTTTTACCGCTATACCATTTCTTCTGTTTTTTTGGACGTTGAACTAATATTTCAGTGGCATCAATCACAACAACTTCCCAATCCACTTCATCTCGATTAGGAAGTTGTTTTGGCAAGTTGAATTTTCCAGAACGGATTAAGGTATCTTCAATAACACGTGTGATACGAATTGCACTCGTTTCAGATACACCGTAACTCATACCAAGATGGAAAAATGTTCGATATTCTCTCCAATATTCTATACATAAGAGCAAACGATCTTCCAACGGTAATTTATGCGGTCGTCCTTTACCAATATGATAAGGTAACTGCTTATTTAGCTCGGCCAACATGAGGTTAAATGTAGCCCAACTAACACCGGTAAGCCTACGAAACTTAACGTCTGATAATTTTTGAATATCTTTGAATTTCATTCAAGGATTATCCCTTGAATTAAATAATTTTGCTGATTACTTTAAGATCAAATAAATTGTACGTTTTTTGATTTATGACGGAAGTCTATTACATCAATTATTTACTCGCTCCCAACTAACCATATTTGCTTTAACATTTTCAATTTGTTCTGCTATTTTTTTGGTGATATCAACCTATACCATGCATACCTATGCAAAAAATGGCTTAACAAATTTATCCAATGCGATTAATGAACGTATTCAGCCAGCTGTTGTTTTTAACGACCAAAGCACCATGAATCAAATTTTAAATGAATATACTCAGCAATACCCTATACGTTCTATTGAAATAAAAAACACTCAAAACACCCGACTTGCACACACAGAACAAGCAGATATCAGTACTTTTTCAAGCCAATATATTTTAGATTATGTCTTTTTTAGTCAACCACTACGTTTAAACATCAATCACGACAAAAAGAATTATGGTGAATTAATTGTTTATGGTAATTCCTCAGACTTGGTGAGTTTCTTTCATAAGATACTTTTAGGACTGTTGCTCGGCTTCATTTTATTACTTGCTACAGTTTTCTGGTCTGTTAATTCTGTTTATCAATACCTAATGCAATCTATTCGCGCAATTGTTGAATCCGCACAAACAATTAGCATTAAAAAGAATTACAACATGCGAGTATCAAACTCCGATATTCAAGAGTTGCAAGCACTTAGTACAGCATTTAATGGTTTATTAAGCGAAATAGAGCAATCACACCAAACCCTAATGTCTGAAAATGCAAGTTGCTACACTTATCTCGTCATGATGCACTCACAAAACTACCGAATCGCATCTATTTTTATGAAAAGCTTTTTGAACTTTTTGATCAAGATAAAGATGCAGCAGTTTTTTTCTTGGATATAAATGATTTTAAATCTGTAAATGATCAATTTGGTCATCTAGCTGGCGATGCTATATTACGTGCTTCTTCGCATTGCGTTAAACAAGCACTACCTAATGATGCATTTATTGCGCGACTAGGTGGGGATGAATTTGCGATTATTGTTAATGGACTGGATTCAGCGCAAGAACTAGAAATGTATTGCCGTAAAATTCATGACTGCTACACCTCGACTTTCGTGTTCGATCAACACCATATTTCTTTAAATGCAAGCATCGGTGTTGCTTTGGCACAAAAAGCTAAATCACCTGAAGATTTGATTGCAGATGCTGATCGCGCCATGTACAACGCGAAAAAAACCACCGATAATTGGTCGATTGCATCACAACAACACAGTGTATAGGAAAGGTTATGTATAAAAACGCATTTAAATTATTTTTCATTATTGCATTTACCGCTTCCTTAACTGCCTGCATGAGCTTGGGCAACTTAAGCTATAAACAAGCACGTATGCTAAAGAAAGAAGGTTTCGTTTTAACACAAGATGGTTGGTCTTTAGCTCTACCTGAAAAGTTATTATTTAATTTTGATGATTACCAAATTCAACCACATCAAAAACCAATCTAACCAAACTTGCAACCCAGTTAAATAAGTATGAACTTGATAAAATTAAATTTATTGGGCATACCGATAATGTAGGTCAAGCCAGTTACAACCAGCAACTCTCTGAAAAACGTGCGCAAAGCGTTGCTAACATTTTCTTAGAACATGGATATAAATCCAAAAATGTTCAAATTATTGGTCGCGGTGCAGATCAACCACTGCTTGCAAATGATAGTGAAGTAAATCGTGCCACTAACCGCCGTGTCAATGTCACTATTATTCCTTAAGTATCAGACATAAATATAAAAAGCCCTACTTAGGGCTTTTTTTTTGAGCTTAGATTTATTATTAAATTTTAGACATAAAAAAACCGCTTAACGCGGTATCTTTAATTGACCATTTTCATTAAGAAATTGGTCGGAGCAGTAGGATTCGAACCTACGACCCCCTGGTCCCAAACCAGGTGCACTACCAGGCTGTGCTATGCTCCGTTTTCAACTTTAAAAGTTGGGGTGAATGATGGGATTCGAACCCACGACAACCGGAATCACAATCCGGGGCTCTACCAACTGAGCTACATCCACCATTACATACTTGTGAGTGAATGACCAATATAAACCATTTTAAATTACAGACATAAAAAAACCGCTTAATGCGGTATCTTTTATCGACCGTTTTCATTAAGAAAATGGTCGGAGCAGTAGGATTCGAACCTACGACCCCCTGGTCCCAAACCAGGTGCACTACCAGGCTGTGCTATGCTCCGAATTGGGGTGAATGATGGGATTCGAACCCACGACAACCGGAATCACAATCCGGGGCTCTACCAACTGAGCTACATCCACCGTCACAACAAGTTTTTAAGTTCTAGTATCAGAACACCATAAATGGCGCGCCTGACAGGATTCGAACCTGTGACCATCCGCTTAGAAGGCGGATGCTCTATCCAACTGAGCTACAGGCGCATTACCGATGACATAGAATCACGCGATTTTTGCCTTGAGAAATTGGTCGGAGCAGTAGGATTCGAACCTACGACCCCCTGGTCCCAAACCAGGTGCACTACCAGGCTGTGCTATGCTCCGTTTCATCTCAGCTTTCGCTGTATCGCATATCTTGCGGTACGGTGTGCATTCTAGGCGTGACGTCGATTGACGTCAACACCTATATTCAAAAAAAGATAAAAAATCATTTCAAGCGATTATTTATCAAGCATTTTAATCATTTTTCAAACAAATTTCAGCGTTTTAAACTGGCACTGAAATTCAACATACGATCTAAAGGTAATTTCGCACGTTCAGCCAATGCTGGATCCACGAATATTTCTTGATCACCTTTTTGTAAAACTTCTAAAATTCCATCCAATTCATTCATCGCCATCCAAGGGCAATGCGCACATGAGCGACATGTTGCCCCCTCACCTGCTGTAGGAGCTTCAATTAGAATTTTATTCGGAACTGCCTGTTGCATTTTGTAGAAAATACCGCGATCTGTTGCAACAATTAATCGCTCGTGCGGTAAGGTTTGTGCGGCTTTGATTAATTGTGATGTACTGCCTACTGCGTCTGCAATATCAACCACAGATTCAGGTGACTCTGGATGCACTAATACAGCTGCATTTGGGTACAAAGCTTTCATATTCGCGATGCCTCGTGCACGAAATTCTTCATGCACAATGCAAGCCCCATCCCATAACAACATGTCAGCACCAGTTTTCTTTTGGATGTAGCGACCTAAATGCTGATCGGGTGCCCAAATAATTTTTTCACCGAGGCTATCTAAATGCTCAATGATTTCAACAGCACAGCTTGACGTCACCACCCAATCTGCACGTGCTTTCACGGCCGCAGAGGTATTGGCATACACCACCACGGTATGATCAGGATGTGCATCACAAAATTGTGTAAATTCATCCACCGGACAACCTAAATCGAGTGAACAAGTCGCCTCTAAAGTAGGCATCAGTATCGTCTTTTCCGGTGATAAAATTTTTGAAGTTTCCCCCATAAATTTAACACCGGCAACCACCAAAGTTGTTGCAGGATGGTCACGACCAAAACGTGCCATTTCAAGTGAATCAGAGACACAACCACCAGTTAATTCGGCCAACTCTTGTACTTCAGGATCACAATAATAGTGGGCAACAAGGACAGCATTACGCTTTTTGAGTTCTGCTTTGATTAATTCAAATTTTTCAAGTTTTGCGTCTTCAGTTAAACCATGTGCTTTGACCTCACCTAAACGATCTAGATGCGCCTGAACAATCGATTTTGCCTCATTTGCAATTAAGTTACTTGCATCATTCATAACAACGTCTTCTCTATCCTTAAAGCCTGCATATTTACAGGTGCTTTACAACTAACCGACATAGATGGCTTATGGCTATTTTTGACCGGTCATTAAAAAGTTCCAATTATAAAAAAGCCTCACAACGGAGGCTTTTCAAAAACATCAAATCACTTATGAACGGTAGTCTGCATTGATCTTCACATAGTCATATGACAGATCACAGGTATATACCGTATCTTTTTCATTGCCGCGCCCAAGATCAACACGAATCGTGATCTCTGATTTCGACATTTCTGCTGCACCCGCTTCTTCAGTATAGTCTGCAGCTGCACCACCATCTTTACAGATTTGCACATCACCTAACCAAACTTGAATTTTTTCAACATCAAGATTTGGCACACCTGCATAACCGATAGCTGCCAAAATACGTCCCCAGTTAGGATCAGATGCGAAAATTGCTGTTTTAACCAATGGCGAATGTGCAATGCTATATGCAATATCACAGCACTCTTGTGTATTTACACCACCTTCAACAGCAACAGTAATAAATTTGGTTGCACCCTCACCATCACGTACGATGAGCTGTGCGAGTCGTTTCATCACACGTGTTAAAACATCTAGTACAACAGCATAACGTGAATCTGATTCACTACTAATTTCAGCACCACCTGCTTGACCTGTCGCAACTAAGATACAAGAGTCGTTTGTTGATGTATCACCATCTACCGTAATACGGTTAAAAGACAGGTTTACTGTAGTTTTTAATAACTTTTGAACCAGCTCACGACTAATCGGCGCATCGGTTGCAACATAACTCAACATAGTCGCCATATTCGGACGAATCATGCCTGCGCCTTTAGAAATACCCGTCATGGTATACACTACACCATCAAGTTCAAACTGTTCAGACGCACCCTTCGGTGTCGTATCAGTAGTCATAATACCTGTTGCCGCATCTAACCATGCATCATCTTTCAAACTGTCTAATGCTGGCTGTAAACCTTGCACCAAACGTTCAATTGGTAACTGTTCACCGATTACACCTGTAGAAAATGGAAGCACATCGGTCTGCTTTACCCCTGCAAGTTCTGCAAGTTTAGCACAAGTCGCTTCAGCATTGATCATCCCCAGTTTGCCTGTACCAGCATTTGCATTACCGGTATTAATTACAAGATAACGAGGATTGCCAACTTGCAAATGAGCTTTAGATAAATGTACTGGCGCTGCACAGAATGCATTTTGCGTGAATACACCCGCAACATTAGAGCCTTCAGCAAATTCAAAAATGACAAGGTCACGTCGGTTCTGATAGCGTACATACGCTTCTGCCGAACCAATTTTCACACCTTTCACCACATGCATCTGTGGCATAGATACGTCACCAACTGCCATTTTCAACGTCCAATATTACGAGTTATAAAAAATACAGCTTAGTTCAAAATTGAGAAAAAATCGAGCATAAGCACTGTTTTGCTGCAATTTTATTAACATCAGCCATAGGCACAAAAAAACCAGTCAAAAGACTGGTTTTTTAATACTCGCTGTAATTAGTTACGGGCAAGTTGCGATTGAGATGCTTCATTTAACAGAGCTTGCTTCGCTTTTTGTTGACTTGCTGCAGACAATGCAGGGTTTTCAGCAACAATACGGTCAGCATTCGCTGCATTTGCAGCTGCAATTTTAGCTGTTTGCAAAACGATTGGACGATTTGGGTTTGCAAATGTATAGCGAATACCAGTACGTGGGCTTGCTATAGTCACTTGTCCATCAGTACCAACTTGTACTT
Organism: Acinetobacter sp. YH12227; assembly: GCF_013417785.1. Taxonomy (NCBI): domain Bacteria; kingdom Pseudomonadati; phylum Pseudomonadota; class Gammaproteobacteria; order Moraxellales; family Moraxellaceae; genus Acinetobacter; species Acinetobacter sp. YH12227. The sequence continues at coordinate 7,227 of NZ_VPDH01000062.1, forward strand.
GAGTTGATGTTGGCCCAATTGCCTGCTGAACTTTTTCTACAGAAGTGGTCTGAGGAGCGTTTGCAAATGCAAAAGTAGGCAGAGCCAAAGCAGCAATCATGAACGGTTTTAGTACTTTTTTCATTGTCTTTTCCGTTTTACGGTTATTGATACAGAAACTAAATAACATTTAATACGATGAACTGCAAATACTATTCAGGTCAGGGTAAAAAGTCTGTACAAAAAAACAGAGCCTCTTGGCTCTGTTTTTCTCTGTGTTTTAGATTTTACCGTGACACAATTTGTATTTCAGACCTGAACCACATGGACAAGGTGAATTACGGCTTTCAGGCGGAATAATCACTTGTTCTGCTGGGGTAAATTGTGCTTCAACAATGTCGTCACCGTTTGCTTCCGCCAATAAATTATCGAAATCATTATGTGATAACTGAAGATTCATCGATTCTGCTTGAGCCTGCTTTTGAGCTTCCATTTCTGCTAGCTCTTCAGCGGTTGGCACATGAATTCGAGATAAATCCGTCACGACGTCAGATTTGATAACCGCGAGCATATTTACGAATAAATTAAATGCTTCTTTTTTGTATTCTTGCTCAGGGTTTTTCTGTGCATAGCCGCGTAAATGAATCCCTTGACGTAAGTAATCCATGGCCGCCAAATGCTCTTTCCAATGACGATCCAGTGAATTCAACATGAAATGACGTTCAAGCATCGCTGCAGTTTCGTCACCCATTTGTGCACGACGTGAACGGTAGTGCTGAATCACTTCATCACTAATACGCTCAACCAAAGCTTCTTCATCTAAACGACGATCTTGTTCTAACCATTGTGAAATAGGCAATTCGATTGACATATCTTCACGTAGAGCTTTTTCAAGACCTTCGATATCCCACTGATCGTGAATTGATTCAGGTGGAATGTAGATTTCGATCATGCCTTTGGTTACATCATGAATCATCGACTCGATATAATCTTGTAAAGATGGCTCAACAAGAATTTCATCACGCTGAGAGTAAATAATCTTACGTTGCTCGTTGTTCACGTCATCGTATTTCAATAGATTTTTACGAATATCGAAGTTACGTGCTTCAACTTTACGTTGGGCATTTTCAATTGAGCGAGACACCATCTTATGTTCAATGGCTTCGTCTTCTTTCAAGCCCATGGCACGCATCATTGCAACTACACGGTCACCTGCGAAAATACGCATCAAATCATCTTCAAGTGACAAGTAGAAGCGTGAAACACCAGGGTCACCTTGACGACCCGCACGACCACGCAACTGGTTATCAATACGACGTGATTCGTGGCGCTCTGAACCAATAATGTGTAAACCACCAGATGCCAATACTGCATCATGGTTGTTTTCCCACTCTGCTTTTAAACGTGCTTCATCTGCTGCTGTTGGTTCTTCAATTTTGGCCAATAACGCTTTCCAGTTACCACCCAACAGAATATCTGTACCACGACCAGCCATGTTAGTCGCAATGGTCACTGCACGTGGTGAACCTGCTTGCGCAATAATATCGGCTTCACGTTCGTGTTGTTTTGCATTCAGTACTTCATGTTGAATGCCCGCTTCTTTCAATTTATCTGAAAGAATTTCAGAGGCTTCAATTGTTGCTGTACCAATCAAAATTGGTGCAACACCTGCTTCATGAACACGTAGAATTTCTTGAATAATGGCGTTGTATTTCCCTTCACGATTTAAATAAATTAAGTCGTTTTGGTCATTACGGATCATTGGACGATGGGTTGGAATAAGTACGACATCCAAACCATAAATTTCTTTCATTTCCGCAGCTTCAGTATCTGCAGTACCTGTCATACCCGATAGCTTTTTATATAAGCGGAAATAGTTCTGGAACGTAGTCGTTGCTAAAGTTTGGTTTTCAGGTTGAATTTCCAAACCTTCTTTCGCTTCAACTGCTTGGTGTAAGCCTTCAGACCAACGACGGCCCGGCATAGTACGACCAGTATTTTCATCGACAATGATCACTTCGCCATCATTGATGATGTAGTGCACGTTGCGTTGATATAAGTAATGCGCGCGGATTGCAGCAGAAACGTGGTGCACCAAGTTCAAATTCGCAGATGAATATAGACTTTCACCTTCAGCCAACAGACCCATTTGAATCAGTTCAGCTTCGACAGTTTCATAACCGACTTCGGTCATTTCTACAGAGCGTTGTTTTTCATCAATCCAGAAGTGACCGCCATCTGGCACTTTCTCTTCTTTTTGCGCATGCAATTTTGGTGGAATGCTATTAATTGCCGCATAGAGCTGAGATGAGTCTTCGCTTTGACCAGAAATGATCAACGGCGTACGTGCTTCATCAATTAAGATTGAATCGACTTCATCGATAATGGCATAGGTTAAGCTACGTTGCTTTTTCTCAGCCGCAGAAAAGACCATGTTGTCACGTAAATAATCGAATCCAAATTCGTTATTTGTACCGTAAGTGACGTCAGCACGATACGCTTGCGCTTTCTCAGTTGGATCTTGCATTGAGTAAATAATACCAATGCTTAAGCCTAAGAATTCGAACAATGGACGGTTTAACTCAGCATCACGTTGCGCCAAGTAATCGTTCACCGTAATGACGTGAACACCTTCGCCGCTAATTGCATTGAGATAACAAGCCAAGGTACCCATCAAGGTTTTACCTTCACCTGTACGCATTTCTGCAATTTTACCTTCGTGAAGTGTAATACCACCAATCAACTGAACGTCGTAATGGCGCATCCCCATGACACGTTTTGCAGCTTCACGACATACAGCAAAAACTTCTGCTAATAATTTATCAAGGCTTTCACCTTTTTTATAACGTTCTTTGAATTCTTCGGTTTTTGCAGATAAGTCTGCATCGCTTAGAACAGATATCGTCGGCTCGAGCGCATTGATCTTCTCTACGATTTTACGCATGCGTTTGAGTTCGCGCTCATTTTTGGTACCGAAGATTCCTCCGATCAGACTTGCCAACATGAATTAACTCTCTAAATCTTGCTTGTCAAATGAATATGTTTTCTTAGTCGTTATTATGGTGCTAGAAATTCGAAGTACAAGGGTTTTGCACAAAAACCCTTTAAATATTCTGCGCTCGGGCTCTAGCCCCGAAGACTTAAGGCAAGCTAATGTAGCAAATTTTAAACATACAACATAGTGACTCAGACGAGTGAGCATTGATAAATTTCGATCATCAGCGTAGCTTGTTATGAAATAAATTCATAAAGAAATAAAAAAACACTATTTTTCATCATAAAAAAATTACTGCATATTGAATCTCAAGTTAAACAGATTCAATAAATACGGGGATTTCCATGACGATTCGTTTAGGTGACATTGCACCAGATTTCACACAAGACTCAAGCGAAGGCATAATTAATTTTTATGATTTTTTAGGAGATAGCTGGGGAATTTTATTTTCACATCCTGCCGATTACACCCCAGTGTGCACAACTGAACTTGGTTTTACGGCAAAACTTAAAGATGAGTTTAGCAAACGAGGTGTTAAAGCCATTGCATTGTCTGTTGATGATGTTGAGTCTCACAAAGGTTGGATTCAAGACATCAATACCACACAAAATACCACAGTTAATTTTCCAATCATTGCCGACCAAGACCGTAAAGTTTCTACGCTGTATGATTTTATCCACCCAAATGCCAGCGAAACACTAACAGTTCGTTCTTTGGTCATCATTGATCCAAACAAAAAAGTACGTTTAATTATTACCTACCCAGCGTCTACAGGTCGTAATTTCCACGAAATTTTACGCGTGGTTGATTCACTACAACTGACGGACAACCATAAAGTTGCTACACCTGCCAATTGGCAACATGGAGATGAAGTAGTGATTGTGCCTTCGCTAAAAGATGAAGAAGAAATTAAACAACGCTTCCCTAAAGGCTATAAAGCTGTAACACCGTACCTTCGCTTAACACCACAACCTGAAACAAAATAAGACATTGTTTTATTTTGTCATAAGACAAGCGCAGTACATTTTAACTCAAGTATTTACGCCCATATAACTCATATACTTACAAGTACAGGACTAATATGACGAGCCATGTCCTGATTTGTTCAAGCCTGTCTGATGACGGGCTTTTTATTTTGCGCAAAAAATCAAATTACAAAATCAAGTTGGCGTTTATTTCACAGTCCGTTTATAAATACGCCTAAACATCTTAAGAATAATTATTGTGATCTATAATATTCATCATTTGCACTGTGGAAGTATGTGCCCTGTTTGTGGCCCACTGTTTGGTCAGTTTACATTTCGTGCAAACCTCGTTTGTCATTGCCTACTGATCGAAACACAACATGGTCTAGTATTAATAGATACAGGAATTGGCCTACAAGACTACCAAAATCCACAAGCCAGATTAGGCAAAATCGTTTCACATATCGGTGGGATTGAATATAACCAAGATCTTTCCGCAATTGCACAAATTCAAAAACTAGGTTTTAAACCTGAAGATGTACGACACATCATAGTTTCTCACTTAGACTTTGACCATGCCGGTGGTATTTCTGACTTTCCATATGCGACCGTACATGTACTGGCAAGTGAATATAATGCCACACAAAATTTAAAATCATTAAAAGCGAAGATCCGCTATCGAACCCAACAATTTCAACAACACCGTTATTGGAATTTTATCGAACCAAATGCTATGGATACTTGGTTTAATCTAACGCAGGCGCATGGCTTAAATCTATTCCAAGATGAAATTTTAATGATTCCACTTTCAGGTCATACCGCAGGCCACAGTGGTATTGCTATCAAGCAGCCTGATGGTTGGTTATTATTTTGCGGTGATGCCTATTATTCACATCAGCAACTTGATCCATCTTTTCATTCGGTCATTCTAAATCAACTTGAATGTACCTTTGCAACAGATAATCAATTAAGACGTTCTAACCTCAGTAAAATTCAGCAACTTGCACAAGCTCAACCAGATATTGAAATCATTTGTGCACATGATCCGATCGAATTGGCGCGTTATCAAAGGGTGAAAGGATGAATAAATTTGCCTGTATTTTACTGTCCAGTTGTACGCTCAGTGCTTGTATGACTTCCACGGCTCTACCAGAGCATGAACGTCCGCCCAACTGGGGAACGGTTCTATTGAAGGAGCATAATTTTTATCAAATTAGCCCAATGCTTTACCGAAGTGAACAGCCATCTAAAGAACTCGTACCGATACTAGAAGCACAAAACATTGATGTAATTATTAACTTACGTTCACGGCATATTGACCCAGAAATTGTACAAAGCCCAGCGGTGAATTATGTACACATTCCAATTCACACTTGGCAAATTAGTCGAGATGACTTACTGCAAGTGATGCAACATATACAGCAAGCAAAACAGAAAAATCAAAAAGTACTGATTCATTGCTATCACGGTTCAGACCGTACCGGTGTCAGCGTGGCGATGTACCTTATTATTTTTGAAGGTTGGACAATTGAAGCAGCCAAACAAGAAATGAAACATGGTGGTTATGGCTACCACCCCATTTGGAAAAACATCGATCTACTTTTAAATGCTGAAAATGTAAAATGGATTCAGCAACAACTGCTGAATCCATTTTAAACAAACCTAATTAAACGCCTATCTTAACGTCTATCGAGCGGCACCCAATCAATCACCCATGCAGATTTCATATTCAAACTTGCATCGCTATTGATTTTTTTACGTGTTGCATCAGCTGCATCACGGTTTTTAGATGGCCCAACCATAATTCGAATCCCTTTTGATGTTGGACTCTTGGTGACTTTATAACCTTTGGCACGTAGTTTAGCAGCCACAGCATCAGCATTGGCTTCATTTGCCGCAAGTGCCACTTGAACCATCCACTGCTTATCGCCATTTTCCAATAAATCACGGGCTTTTTCAGCTTCCGCTTTTTTCTTGGCTTCGGCTTTACGCTTTTCTTCAGCCTTTTCTTTTTCTTCAGCTTTACGTTTTTCTTCAGCTTTTTGCTTTTCAGCTGCGGCCTTTTTCTCAGCAGCTTTCTTCTCAGCTTCTGCATTTGCTTTACGTTCAGCTTCTTTTTTTGCTTCAGCTTGACGTTTTTCTTCAGCTTTTTGCTTTTCCGCCGCTAAACGAGCTTGTTCAGACTTTTGCTGTGCTGACTGAGTCTCGGACTTTTTTTGAGCCGCCAATTTTTCCTCAGCGATTCGCTTTTGTTTGGCTTTTTCATTTTCAATCAGTTCAGGCGGAATATTGTCTGAGCTTTGCTGCGCAGAACGGTGCGCATTTAAAGCCGCATATTCTTCTGCTGCTTTACGCGCAGCATCTGCTTCGGCTTGTTGCTGCATCGCTAAAAATTCAGCTGCACGTGCTTCTTGTTCTGCAACCGACTTTTCACGTGTACGACGTTGTTCTTCAAGCAAACGCTTTTCAGTTTCAACATCCACAGTCAAAGACGACATTTTTGAGCCTTGGCCCTGTTGTTGCACTTGAGCCATTTCAGGAGCTTGGTTCTGATTATGATGTATTTCTTCTTTGCCTTTCAGCAATAGCGCACCCAACAGCACACCACCACCTAATAAAACAACGCCACCCATCCAACGCTGTTTGTTATTCATTGACATTCTTCCAGATACTCCCATACCGCTTCTAAGGTATGAAATGAACCACATACCAGAATCAGCTGATTATTTTTTGATTCTTCAAGCGCTGACTTAAAAGCTAATTTTACACTGTCGTAATGTTGCACGACCTGATTCTGTAACGCGTCATCTAATTGTGTGATCTCAGCCGCACGCGGAACAGTTAATTGTGCAATTTTCCACATTCTTACGGTATCTTTCAATAAGTTAACGACAGAATTTATATCTTTATCAGTCAGCATTGAAAAAACGCTAATCACTTCTGAATACTGTTTATTGTAATGAAGGAAATTTCGCAATTGCTTTAACAAAAATTCAACACCGTGCGGATTGTGTCCAGCATCAAAAATCACCGTTTTTCCTGCAATTTCTCGTACTTCAAAACGACCTTGTAATTTGGCATTGATAATGCCTTGAGCAATAGCTTGTTGAGTCACTTCCAAGCCACTGAGCAAAATAGCGGCCACGGCAGTAGAAATATTTTCCAATGCCAAAGAACCAACCGGTAGTTTTAAGGTCGAACCAGAAGATGCAAACATCCAAGACTGACCGTCATTTGCGTATTGATAGAAATAATCACGATTGAGCACATGCAAATGCGCATGGCAATCTTCTGCTTTTTTACGGATAGCTTCAGGCAGTACTTGATCACCGCCAAATACCACAGGAATATCAGGACGAATAATACCGGCTTTTTCAAAAGCAATTTTTTCAATGGTGTCGCCAAGCCAATCGGTATGATCGAGACCAATATTGGTAATCACGGCAACATTTGGATCAACCACATTGACGACATCAAGCCGACCGCCCAGGCCAACTTCGAGTACCCAAACATCACAAGCACGTTGTTTAAAAATAACAAAAGCGGCCAAAGTGGTCGCTTCAAAGAAAGATAAACTTAAATCACATTCACGACGGGCCTGATCAACTACAACAAATGCATCAATCAGGGTTTGATCGTCCACTTCCATACCTTGAAGCTTTACACGTTCATTAAAACGGTAGATATGCGGTGATTGATATAAACCCACATTATAACCTTGCGCATTTAAAATGGCAGCCAATGTCGTTGTGGTTGAGCCTTTCCCATTGGTTCCAGCAACCGTCAAAACTTTGGCATCAGGCTGAGTTACGCCCAATCGTTCTGCAACAGGAATTACCCGCTCCAGTCCTAAATCAATACCCGTAACATGAACATGGCTCCAATAATCGAGCCATGTGTTTAAAGAATCAGTTGCAAGTGGTGCTGTGTTCAAGGCAAATTCATCAATTTCGCTACAATACGATAAACTGTATCACGTAATGCATGACGGTGGACAATTTGATCGACTACACCATGATCAAGCAAGTATTCTGCACGTTGGAACGGTTCTTCCAATTTTTCACGCACAGTTTGCTCAATAACGCGTTTACCTGCGAAACCAATCATTGCTTTTGGTTCAGCCAAATGCACATCACCTAACATTGCAAGAGATGCCGTTACACCGCCGTAAACTGGATGCGTTAATACCACTACATACGGAAGACCTGCATCTTTCATTTTTTGAATTGCAGCTGAAGTACGTGCCATTTGCATTAAAGACAACATGCCCTCTTGCATACGCGCACCGCCTGAAGCAGCAAAACAGATTAATGGTTGTTGTGATTTAATCGCAAGTTCAGCAGCCTGAACAAAACGGTCACCGACAACAGTACCCATTGAACCGCCCATGAAATCAAATTCAAATGCGGTTGCAATCATTGGAATGCCTTTAACCAAACCTTGCATCACCACAAGTGCTTCTGTTTCACCTGTTTTCTTTTGCGCTTCAGCCATACGATCTGGATAAGCTTTGCTATCAACAAATTTCAGCGGATCTTTGGCTTTAAATTCTTGACCCAATTCTGTTTGTACTTGGTCAAAGAACCAATTCAAACGATCGCGGGCTTTCATACGCAAATGTTCATCACATTGAGGACAAACATAAGCATTAAATGACATCGCAGTACGAGTCACCAAAGCATGACACTCAGGGCATTCAATTGTTGGCTCAGTAAATGTCGCCTTTAGTGCTTGTTGTTCATCCGGTACATGAATCCCGGGTACAACACGCTCAGTCCATGGCGTAGATGCGCTTAGAATTTTGCCTGTTTTTGCGTCTTGACTCATACTAACTCATCGAGCGCAGCTCGAAGCTCCTTCACTTTATTCACTGTTTCAATTACAGCTTGTTCTGGTGCTAAGTTTGCAAATTGTTTAACGAAGGCACTACCTACAATGACTGCATCAGCAGCTACACCCATTGCTTTCGCAGATGCAGCATCACTAATACCAAAACCAACACCGACAGGAACATCGGTATATGATTTAATTTTTTGAATACGTGCGGCAGCTTCGGCAACATCAAGTGTTGCAGCGCCTGTCACACCTTTCAAAGATACATAGTAGATAAAACCACTCGCCTGTTTCACAACATGCTGAATACGCTCATCCGTAGATGTCGGCGCAAGCAGGAAGATTTGATTCATATCGTATTTTTTCAATACAACATCAAGATCAGTAGCTTCTTCAGGTGGTAAGTCCACAAGTAACACGCCGTCTACACCACACTCATGTGCATAAGCTACGAATTTTTCATAGCCAATCACTTCGACAGGGTTTAAATATCCCATGAGTACTACGGGTGTTTCAGTATCGTTTTTACGGAACTCTTTCACCATGTTTAAAGCATCTAAAGTATTTGTGCCAGCTGCTAAAGCGCGTTCTGCAGCAAGTGCAATGACTGGGCCATCTGCCATCGGATCAGAAAATGGGAGACCAAGCTCAATCACATCAACACCAGCCTCAACCATTTGATGTAACAATGGAACAGTTACCTGTGGATGAGGGTCACCAGCCATAACATAAGAAACCAAGGCCTTACGCTGTTGAGATTTAAGCGTTCCAAATCGAGTGGCTAAACGTGACATAGGGTTATACTTTCCTTGAATGAATCAAAACTATGATGTGGGTTTTGTAGAAATACAAGACATCGCATTGTAACGCTATTTTTTACCCATTGAACAGGGCATACAATCTTCAGTCGGTATTTCTCATGCAAACATAATTTTCCAGAACAACCCGAAAGCATCATTTACCGATATTTCTGTTTTTTTCACAATGATCAAAGATGCCTAATTTCGGGATTTGATAAAATCCTAAGCATTTAGATTAACTTAATTTTATCTACAAAAAAATGTTATAAATAACAGGCTTAGCTTTTACATTTAAATTTTTCTTAAATAGCAAAACCTGCATTATACTAGCGCCATTCTTTTATTTTTTTATCTCCTATGTCCTCCGATTCACAAGCGAAAGTGCCAGCTCGTGCATTTGCGCTGCTCCCGCTTATTGTTTTTCTCGCCATTTTTTTAGGCAGTGGCATTTATCATTCCATGATTGGAACTGAGTTTGCCTTTTATCAAGTCAAGGCTCCAGTTGCCGCTTTACCTGCGATTGTATTGGCCGTTTTGCTCTATCGTGGCAAACTCAATGACGCCATTGACACCTTTTTGAAAGGTGCTAGCCATCCAAATCTCATACTAATGTTTATGGTATTTATGCTGGCAGGTGCTTTTGCCAGTGTCAGTAGCGCCATTGGTAGTGTGGATGCCACTGTACAATTAGGACTATCAATTATTCCACCCGAATTTGTACTGCCAATGCTGTTTCTCATTGCTGCGTTTATTGCAACAGCGATGGGTACCTCAATGGGAACCATTGCAGCTTGTGCTCCGATCGCTTTCGGTTTTAGCCAAGTAACAGAAATTGAAACCGTCTATGCCATTGGTGCTGTGGTTGGTGGTGCCATGTTTGGTGATAATCTCTCAATGATTTCAGATACCACCATTGCGGCAACCAGTAGTCAAAAAGTTCAGTTAAGAGATAAGTTCAAAGTCAATGTCTGGATCGCAGTGCCTGCCTCAATTGTGAGCTTAATTATTTACCTCATGATTAGTCAGGGCTCGCAAGCAGTGGAGTATAAAACTTTCGATGTTTGGCTTATCTTGCCGTATGTCGCCGTGTTTATTTTGGCATTTTCAAGATTACACGTTTTAGCCGTACTTGCACTGGGCGTGGTGATGTCAGGCTTGATTGGCTTAATTCAACAACCTGACTTTAATTTACTGGGTCTTAATAATTCAATTTATGATGGCTTCACCAGTATGTTTGAAGTTGCCCTGCTTTCGATGTTCCTGGGCGGCATTTCGGCCATTATGCAAAAAGAAGGTGGCTTGGAATGGTTAATTCAACGAATTTACAGCTTGACCCGATTATTTAAGGTGGGACAGCAACGCGCTGGCGAAATTGGCGTAAGTTTCTTGGTTATTTTCTCTAACTTGTTTGTTGCCAATAATACCGTTGCGATTATTTTATCGGGGGATATGGCGCGAGAAGTGGCTAAAGAATATGGTGTAGATCCTAAACGTGCAGCTGCCTTATTAGATATTTTTTCTTGTGTGGTGCAAGGGCTGATTCCCTATGGCGCGCAGTTATTATTGGCCTGTTCAATTGCCAAATTATCACCTGTCGAACTGATTGGTAGTGTGTATTACTGTTGGGTCTTGGCGCTATTTGCCATCTTAGCAATTATATTCCGCTTCCCTCGCTTTAAAACAGCAGCATAAATTATGGTCATTCTAAGCGGTCAATTGACCGCTTTTTTTTATGGCTCAGTGTTAAGACTGTAATTGTTTCTTGCGCGCCAAGAGTGTCTGTCCACTATGCGACTTATATGCTCTGGCTAAAGCAGACTGATCTGAATACCCCAGTTGCGCAGCGATGTCGGTGAAGCTCATTTTTTGAAGCAGCAACTGTTCACAGCGCTTCATCCGTTCAGTTTCTAATAATTGTTTGAATGAGGTGCGTTGATCCTGCAATTGCCGTTGTAAGGTTCGCACTGACATATGCAATTCATAGGCTAACCATTCTATTTTCGGCGCTTGTTGTTGATGTCTTAAATACTCAGCAATGCTCTGCTGCATATATTGTAGTGGTTGAAAATGTTGTGGTCGTGCTGCAATCGCATCTTCAGCTTGTCGTAGCAACAATTGCATCAATGAAGGATCAGCCAACTCAGACTTCAAATCTAAACTGTCCGCATGTAACACAAAAGAATAATAAGCCGTTGAAAATTCAATTTGGCAGCTATAAAACTTTTCATAATGATAACGTGCCATTTGCGCGGCATGTGCAAACTGTATAACCAATAATTTTAAAGAAGCTGGAAATATTTGTTTGGCCAAATGCGCCATACATGCCGTGGTCAATTCATTCAACATTGAAAATTCAGGGTTATGCAATGGCCACGCTAAAATGATTTGTTTGCCCTGATGCGTCATGTGCATCGGCACAATTTCATCACCATCAATCACAAGTCGGCTAAAACGTACTACATTTTGCAAAGCCTCCGCGACACTTTCACTACGAGTCGCCATATAACCCAATACGCCAAAGTGCTCTGCACGAATATACTTCGCCATTTCAAATACTAACTGCGGGCAGTCCAAATGCTGCTGGGTCAGTTGCATAATGGTTTTAAAAAAAGAATAAGGGGATTGTGTATCGATGGGTAGCGAAAGCACATGCTGCAATTGCGCCACAAAAGGCGCTAAAAACTCAAGTTGAGTAAAGTCTTGCTCACGTTCATGCAAGTACATATTCCATAACTGGAAATAACCATTTGGGATATGAATTTCAGCCATCACCAACCCTCAAAGTCATCATTCTATTTTGACATTTAATATTTTCACTTTGGCGTAAAATGTATAAAAAATGGCAATATCTGTCAAAACAAAGTGACATTTCTCCGACATACTGCATTTAATACGAATCGCACAGAAAATAAATTATGAATGCAATCGTCCAATATCAAGTCGAACCTGTGGTTCGCACTAAACTCGATTTTAAGTTAAATGAAGCACCACGTTTTTGGTTTGGCGGTGATCCATTTCGTACTCGTATGTTTGATGCGCTGAGCCTCACCTTCCCAGATGGCGAGCGTTATTTTATTCAATGTGTACGTATGTTCCGCGACAAAATTCAAGATCCTGACTTACAACAACGTGTTGCAGATTTTATTAAGCAAGAAGCGCAACATGGTATGGCTCACGACAAAATGAACCAAGTCATGCGTGATCAAGGGATGCCCGTGGATGCTTTCATTCAGCGTTTAAACAAAATTTTTAAGTTTGAGCTAACGAAACGTTCACCACAGTACAACATTGCCATGACGGCAGCCGCAGAACATTTAACAGCCTTAATGGCAGAAACTTTCTTTAGCAAAAAAGAAACTCTACAAGACGCACATCCTTATGTCCGTGCTTTATTTGCATGGCATGCCATTGAAGAAATGGAACACCGTGATGTAGCCTTTGATGTGATGAAACACGTTGGTGATGTACCTGAGTTGACGCGTAAATTTGCACTCGCATTTACCACAGTAATGATGTTCGGTTTTACCACCTATCGTGCCGACGTCATGTTGAAATACGATGGTTTTAACCGTCGAGAACGTTTGCAAATGATGGCAAAAGGTTTGCCGTGGTTCTTTGGCAAAAAAGGCATGCTATCACGCATGCGTGGGCAATACTCAGATTGGTTTAATCCAAACTTCCATCCAAGTCAGCATCCTGTAATCGCGCAGTATGATGTTTGGGTCAAAACACTTGAAGAAACCGGCGATCCCATTGCTGCGGGTGAAGCATTTTGGCAGGCAGGAAGATAAATTCCGTTCACCCATCCATAAATAAGACCGTATCGAATACGGTCTTTTTTCTTTTAAGTGCTAACAATTTTAATGAAATCAATCACCACTTGGCATAATGCTGTTCGAGTAAACCATATTCATTCAAAAATACAATTTCCTCGCCATCTTTTAAAATGGTTCCGCTGACTTTGGCTTGCCACTGACTAAACTGACTACCGACTAAGCGAAGATTTAGATTTTCATAACGCCGCCAGCCCGTACTAACCATCAAATTTAAAGTGTTATCTAAAGAGCTAATGCTCCACAGGTTATCGCCTTGTTGCTGAAACAATACATCTGCCAGTGGATATAAACTACCGTTGACCCAAAGGCAATTTTCATTACCAAAGCTTTCATTCACCCCTGAAGCTAAGTTAATACCAATGCGACGGTTTTGACTGTCCCAAAAGTTACACGACAACCAGAACCAAGCTGTTTCTGGACGTAAAAAACCGCAGGTATCATCCAGCGATACAAACGTTCGCTCATGAAATTGAATGGTTTTGCCTTGCTTATTAATAAAAAAGCCTTCGCAACCTAAAGTTGTGAGCTTTTGGGTATATGTCCAACCATTGATGCCTGTTGGACTACACATACTTAGTGGGTCAGTCCCCGCACAAAAAACTCGCGCACTGAGTTTCAACTCACCATGTTTAGACATTTGGATATAGCGCACACCATTAGCATGTTGTATATCTAACTGCACACCCGATTTAATAAAATGGCTTTGGTTGAATAATGGTTGCTCATCTAAAACGGTATTTCTAGATAAAAAATTAATGGAATTCCATTCAAGTACGTCATTGGTTAAATGATCATATACATAGACAAAACCGTGCCCTGCCCATGCAATATCTGCAATTGCCAGGCCAATGGTATAATGTTCATGTTGAATACAACAAAATTTAAATTTTTTATATTTTAAACGCTTACGCCAACCATTCAGTGTCTTCCCATACGGTGTCTTATATTCATATTTACTTAAATCAATATGATTAGGGAGTTGACTGAAACGCCCATAATTGGGCTGTCCATTCGGCCGTATTAAATCCATATACGCCATTCCATTAAGGTTTAAATCGCTAAATCCTGATGATTATTATGCCTATTATTCAGTGCCTGAAAAGTCAATCCGTCTGTTTTCAGGCAAAAATCACAAAAAAATATAAATGCTGACTTTTTAGCTATTAATCACAACAAATGTTCATTTATTAAAATGTAATCATTTGACCATTGGCTTTGTATTACTGCATCAGTCGCCACAAGTTGAACATAACGACCATGCACATGATCATTGACATACTCCCACCACTTTCGACTAGCTCAAGTGGAGGATTCTAAAAGCAAAAGCTCTTAGGCGACTTCCTCACGGATTTCACTTGCTTTCTGCTTCACAAGGCGACCTTTACCGCATCCACCC
>NZ_VPDH01000063.1:0-21614 GCF_013417785.1 Acinetobacter sp. YH12227
GATGGGGTAAAAGAATGCTGGTCTCCGCAAAGGGGCGAGCCAAGCTGTATCGGGTGTGGCTAAAACAAGGTGGTCGCTGCTGCGCCTGTCTTAAACCAGTCACCAAAGATACACCATGGCACAGCCGCCATATTGTGAAGCTAAGTCATGGTGGAACGGATGCAGTTGCTAATCTTGAGATTTACCATCTGTATTGTCCGAGGAGTGTTCAGTTTGCCAATGTCAACGATGTATAACCGGGTGCCGAATGGCGCCTTAGCAGAGGCTTGAGCCGTGTGCTGGGAAACTCGCATGCACGGTTCTTAGGGGGTTGGACGTAGGTAACTGCGTCTGACTACCCGACAATCAGATGCGTCCCTGGGCGTTGGGACGTAAGAACTGGCTGTTTGCTGGTTCGCTGCGCAGCGGTCAGCGAGCAGCCAATATCATGACATTAATCCAGTCAGCAAAGCTGAATGGGCTGGATCCGTATGCCTATTTAAGTGATGTGCTGAAAAGGTTGCCGACACATAAAGTGACTCAGATTGAAGAATTGCTACCACACCGCTGGAAACCTGAACCGAATTAAAAAATAGGCATGGGGTTCAGCGGACGCTTACGACAGAACAATTTTCCTAAATGTCTTAAATAAAAAAACCGCTCAAAAGAGCGGTTTTTTTATGGCTTAAAATTAAAATTTCTTAAAGCCTTTATTTGCACCAAATGCACGGCTTGGTACTGAGTCTTCACGACGTTCACGATTACCAAAATTGTCGTTGCGACGTTCACCACGGTTTGCGCTATTACCTTGGAAGCCATCATTGCGACGTTCACCACGGTTGAAGCTATTACCTTGGAAGCTATCATTACGACGCTCGCTACGGTTAGAACCATTGCCCTGGAAACCTTCACGGCGCTCACCACGATTGAAGCTATTGCCTTGAGCACCATCATTACGGCGTTCACCACGGTTGAACTGTTGACCTGTTACTTGTGGTTGATTTTCATCGGTATCACGACGTTGTTGACGTAAATAACCACCACGGCGAGCAGCCATAGGTTTGTCTTGCATACGTTCTGTACGACGTTTTGCCATACCAAACAGGCCTGTACCTTGACGTGGTTTTAGCTCTACAGATTTGGTTAAGTTGTCAATATCTTGTTTATCAAGTTCAATCCAGCGGCCAGTACGAAGTTCACGTGGCAGAATAACCGAACCATAACGAGTACGTAGAAGGCGACTTACTTTTAAACCTTGTGATTCAAAGATACGACGTACTTCACGGTTACGACCTTCTTTTACCACGACTTGGAACCAACGGTTAATACCTTCACCGCCAATTTCAGAGAATGATTCAAACTTCGCTGGGCCATCATCTAACACCACACCTTGTAGCATGTTGTTTTTTAGTTGAGGCGTTACTTCACCCATAACACGAACAGCATATTCACGCTCAATTTCGCTAGAAGGATGCATTAGGCGGTTTGCTAATTCACCATCGTTAGTGAATAACAAAAGACCAGTCGAGTTAATGTCTAGACGACCAACCATCACCCAACGATCACCAGTAATTTGCGGTAATTGTTCAAATACAGTTGGACGATTTTCAGGATCGTTACGCGAGCAGATTTCACCTTCTGGCTTATAGTAAATCAACACACGACGACGAATTTCATCTTCAATTTGGAACTGAACTTTACGACCGTCGATGCGAAGCTCATCAGTTGGTTCGATACGTTCACCCACTTGGGCAACTTGCCCATTTACGCTTACACGACCAGCGGCAATGACTTCTTCCATATAACGGCGAGAACCCAAACCAACGCGTGCAAGCACCTTTTGCAATTTTTCACTCATGACAGCATAACCTTAGAAATTATCATCAACAGTTCACCTATTTATGACTTCGGTGCATTTGCATCGAGCGCCATAAAAGCTTCCTTGGCATCCTGCAGGGGAGGCAATTGGCCTAAAGTGGTTAGACCAAAAGCATTTAAAAATTGTGACGTTGTGACTAACAACGCGGGTCTTCCTGGGAGTTCACGAAAATCAGACTCTTTAATCCAGTTCCAATCAAATAAAGTACGTAAAATTTGACTGTTATTGGTCACTCCTCGAATTTGCTCAATATCTGCACGTGTTACCGGTTGATGATAAGCAATGACAGAAAGCGTTTCGAGCAAGGATGGCGATAAACGAGTCGGTCGTTCAGGCCAGGTCTGTGCAATAATATTACGATATTTTGCACGTACTTGAAAACGGAAACCTTGAATGGTTTCAACGAGTTCAATTGATCTGCCATGTTGCAACATGGATAGTTGTTGCAAGTATTGGCGTAATTCTGTTTTGGTAAAACGGTCTTGGAAGGCTTCTTTTAAGCGTGCAATGCTTACTGCAGCATCGCTCGCAAAAATAATAGCCTCAAGCTGCATCAAAATTTCATGTAGATTATCTTCAGATGACATGGCTGTCATTTGAGTCGATTCAGTGTTCATGCACGTGCTCCTTGAATTGCAAGCGGTGCTTCTACACCTGATGCGACAATCTGTACTTTTTGTTGGCGTGTCAGTTCTAAAATGGCCATAAACGTCACCACAACACCCATACGACCTTGGCTTGGCTTGAGCAAATCGGCAAAATCTAAAACTTCACCCGATTCAAGCCTACTTTCAATAAATGCAATACGCTCTTCAAGCAGCACAGGCTCTTGTAAGATTTGATGAGTTACAGGCTCTGGTCGGTTAAACACGCAGAGCATGGCATCACGAAGCAAATTAATGTCATAACCATCATTGCTTTCAATGACTGTACCTAAACTGACATTGGTATCAAATGTGTCTCGGTCAAGGACAGACATTTGTCCTAAACGTTCGGCCGCGTGTTTAATCCGTAAATAGGTTTCAAGACGGTCAATCAATTCTTGTTTTGGGTCTTGCTCATGCGCAGAGACAGATTTAGGTTTAGGTAACAGGAGGCGTGATTTTAAATCTGCAAGTAAAGCTGCCATGACCATATAGTCGGCTGTTAGCTCGATATTCAATGACTTCATCGCATCCATATACGATAAATATTGAGCAGCAATTGGCGCTATATCAACTTGTAATAAGTCAAAACCGTTTTTTTGGATTAGATAAATTAGGAAGTCGAGTGGTCCTTCGAAATGCTCAAGCAGGATTTCAAATGCAGAAGGCGGTATGTACAAATCTTCTGGAATAGCTTCTTGCCACTCATCCAAAACACGAATGTGTGGGGCATTTTCCATAGAATTATGGACAGTAGGGTTCATTGCAATTATAGGCCACGCGAATTTTCAAAGGCATGCAGACAGCTTTTGCTTCGATCTCACATCGAAAAGTAAAAGCACACAGTTTATAGGGAATAGTGTAAAGGAAATTTGGCTTTAAAGAAATTACTCAACGGTTGAATTGCTTAAAAAACTAAAAATAATCTGTGAACAGTGACAGGGTTAACATTTGAGGGTTTTTATTGCTTTAAAATTATTCAGTTTTTCTTTGGGATTTATTACAGAGATCTAAATATCTACAGGCTACAATCATTCAAATGGCAAAATGAATAGAAAGGAAAATGATGCAAAGATTTATACAACAAAATCAATTCGGGCAAGAAGTGGGTGCAGCGCTAAATTTTATTGAGCCTTGTCAGCTTACGATTCAGCCTGAAGTTGGGCGAACGGTGCAATTGATTCCAATGTTGCCTAATCAACTGGATAATCAGCTCATCAAGAAATTGTGGCAATCCGTGCAAAAGGAGCCTGATGTAAGTTGCTGGACTTATTTGCCATATGAACAAATGCAAAATTTGCAGCAATTACAAGATTATTTCCAAAACGCATTTTATTTTGAAGGGGCGATTCATTACGTCATTCAGATTAATGATGAGGTTGTAGGTTGGATCGCTTTGTTAAATCTGCGACCACATCACGCTGTTGTTGAAATTGGCAATGTTTATTTTTCAAATGTTATGAAACGTTCAACGGCTGCCACTGAAACCGTTTACCTTCTGCTTGCAGCGTGTTTTGCGGCGGGTTATCGACGGGTAGAATGGAAATGTGATGATTTAAATATGCCATCAAAAAAGGCAGCATTACGTTTCGGTTTTGAATATGAAGGCTTATTTCGCCAACATGTGATCGTGAAAGGTCGAAACCGCGATACAGCATGGTTTTCGATGCTCGACCATCAGTGGAATGATATTCTCCAAGCCTATCAGGCGTGGCTAAAACCCGACAATTTCGATGGTGATGGGCAACAGAAAATTCATTTAAAAGACTTTATGCAACTTTACGCTGTATAAGGTAAGGCAAACGTGGAGTGCTTATTCAAAAGCACTCACATCACCGACACCGCGACGAATTACTTCTGGGTAATCGCCAGCCAAATTAACAATGCTTGTAGTGTTCAGTGTACCTAAGCCGCCATCAATCAATACATCAATACGCTTACCAATCTGCATTTCAATTTCATAAGGATCGTCAATCGGTTCACTTTGCCCAGGTAGGATGAGGGTAGATGTAAGAAGTGGTTCATCTAGCTCTTTCAGCAACAACTGGCATATCGGATTACTTGGAATACGCAAACCAATGGTTTTCTTTTTGGGATGCATTAAACGGCGAGGTACTTCACTGGTCGCAGGCAAAATAAACGTGGTCACTGCAGGCGTATTATTTTTCAATAAACGATACATGGCATTGTCGACTTTGGCATAAGTGGCAATGTCAGATAAATCGGCGCAAATAATGGCGTATTGATGTTTAGCATCAAGTTGACGAATTTGGGCAATGCGCTCCATAGCGCTCTTGTTGCCAATTTGGCAACCGATGGCATAAGCGGCATCGGTAGGGTAAACCACTACATCGCCAGCGCGAATGCGTTCCACTGCTTGAGTAATTAAGCGTGGTTGAGGATTTTCCGGATGTATTCTCAAATGTAACATATCGTTTTCCTCTTATTATTGGGTGCTCATGCCATTATGTCTTTGTCGATCTGCATTGTGCAATCTGAAAAAGTGCCAATTTGTATAATTTAATCAAGCATTTCACGCTTAAATTCATTCGCTTGTAACATTTTGCCAGCGCGCGTTGCAGCACAAATACACGAAATGAAGTGTTGTGCGTCACGTGGTAATTTTGCTTCACCACTAAAATATTGCTGAAGTTGAGCATATACATTGTCTTTGAAACTGCTGCCATTGCCACCTTCACCCGTCAAGTTATCTAAAGAAACACGAAACTTTCTACCAAAGGCTTGGGCGAATAACCATTCAATGGCTTGCGGTTTAATTTCAACTTGTTCAAATAAGGCTTGTTGTTCGGCTGTACGGCCATCGGGTGCATACCAATAGCCTAAATCTGGAAGTAAGCGACGTTTATCACCCGCAATGGTCCAATGGCTAATCTCATGCAAGGCACTATTGAAAAAGCCATGGGCAAATTGAATACGTGCAGGAGCGTGTTCACTCGCTGGGAAATATTCGGGTTCAAAATCACCTTTGACTAATGTCACATTCAGGTGGGAAAACCAAGAATTAAAGTGTAAGATGAGCCAATCAACTTGTTCTGCTTCTGTAGAAAGTTTCTCCCAGTCCAAGAGTTGCACTTGGTCGGTTGAAATGTCAGAATCGATGGTTGAAATTGTGCTAACAAGTGATGAAATATTCACTTCTGTTTGCGGCTGCAACAGATGCATGACTTAATTTACCCAATAGGTCTGTCTAAATAAGTACAAAATTGTATCTTAATCTTTGACAGAGTACTGATGAATTTGTAGAATTGCCGCCTTAATTATGTCAGCAAATACCTTTCCGGCACAGATAGAGCCGTTTAAATGGGCCGAACAGGGCTTCAAATGGACAGGTCAACTGCCATTATCACGCTTTGTTCGAATATCCCGTGAAGCTGTTGGATCAATTGATGATCAATTGATTAACATAGACTGTAAGCTATCAATGGATGCATATCATCGCGTTGTATGGCTAGATGGTCACGTTGAAACAAAAGTGCCTGTAGAATGCCAGCGTTGTCTGGATACTGTAGAACTTGAACTTGTTTCAGATTTTCATCTAGCTCTTGTGGATGATGAGTCACTGATAGAGCGCTTGGATGAGGATGCTGATTTCATTGTTCTAGGTGAAAGTGAAGCAACAGTTAAAGGAAGCTTTGATGCGCCTGCGACTGCTAATTTACTCGCACTCATAGAAGATGAATTGTTATTGTTGATGCCGTTGTCTCCGAAACATGAGTTTTGTGAACATAAGCATCAACCTGCCGTAGAAGAGCTTGTTGAAGAAAAACGGGATAACCCGTTTGATGTTTTGGCAGGTTTGAAGGGTAAACTTAACTAATTTTTGTGTTATACTGTGAAGTATAAGACAACTGAATTTGTTCTGATCCATTTTTTCGATATTTGTAAGGAGCCATCATGGCCGTTCAGCAAAACCGTAAAAGTCGCTCTCGCCGTGACATGCGCCGTTCACATGACGCTTTAACTGAGAATGCATTAACTGTAGACCAAGCTACTGGTGAAACTCATCGTCGTCACCACGTATCTAAAGATGGTATCTACCGTGGTCGTCAATTATTCGCTAAAGCATCTGCTGAATAATTGATGATGTATTAAGCGTCAAGCTTAGTAGAAAAAATGGGAGCGTTAAGCTCCCTTTTTTTGTATCGTGTTTTTGTTGCATTTGGCAATTACCAAGTCAAAAATTAAGTGTTAAATTTCCGTCCCTGAAATAAGCGTACATGAGATTGTGTTTGTTTTATGTCCAAACGACACAAAATAAGCCATCTTGATAAAGGATTTTTTATGTCTGCTAAACAACTCGAGCAAGCAGCTCAAGCTACTAAAACTGCCTTTGTATTCCCAGGGCAGGGTTCACAAAAAGTCGGCATGCTCGCAGAGCTTGCGGAACAGTTTAGTGGTGTGCAAGAAACTTTTGCAGAAGCATCTCAAGCTGTCGGTTTTGATCTTTGGCATATTGCACAAAGTGGCGAAGGTTTAAATCAAACTGAATTTACTCAACCCGTATTATTAACTGCAAGTATTGCGTTATGGCGTGTATGGTTAGAGCTGGGCGGCGTTGCGCCGAAGTACTTGGCAGGCCATTCTTTGGGTGAATACAGCGCTTTAGTTGCATCAGGTGCGATGAGCTTGGGTGATGCAGTGAAATTGGTACATTTGCGCGGTCAGTTGATGCAAAGTGCTGTCCCTGCAGGTCAGGGTGCAATGGCTGCCATTCTTGGACTTGAAGATGCTAAAGTGATTGAGCTTTGCGCCCAAGTTGAAGGCTCTGTTGATGCTGCAAATTATAATGCGCAAGGCCAAGTGGTTATTGCAGGCGACAAAGATGCGGTTGAGGCAGTTATGGCATCGGCAAAGGAAAATGGGGGTAAAGCAATTGCACTTCCTGTTTCAGTGCCATCACATTGCGCATTGATGAAGCCTGCTGCAGAACAGTTCGCAACAGCATTGGAACAAACTGCCATTGAGATGCCGACTATACCTGTAATACAAAATGTAGGCGCTGAAATCGCGACAGATGTAGCGCAATTACGTCAGGCGTTAACTGCACAATTGTATCAATCTGTGCAGTGGACAAAGACCATGCAGTATCTGCAAGATCAGGGAATTCAGTATATTGCTGAATGTGGTCCAGGTAATGTCCTTGCGAATCTCGCAAAACGTTTACCAAATATTGAAAAAGCATTTCCACTGGACACTAAAGTTCGTATGGAAGATGCGCTGAATGCCATTTTAGTGGCAGAAGGGAAAATTGCATGACACAAGAACGCAAAGTTGCTTTAGTCACAGGTGCGAGCCGAGGGATTGGGGCTGCAATTGCTCAGCAATTAATTCAAGACGGTTATTTTGTTGTTGGTACGGCTACTTCAGAGGCAGGTGCAGAAAAGCTCTCTGCTGCTTTTGCTGAAAATGGTGCCGGTAAAGTTTTAGATGTGCGTGATGCAACTGCGATTGATGCACTTGTGTCTGACATCGAGCAGAACTATGGTTCAGTACTGGTTTTAGTCAATAATGCGGGTATAACCAAAGATAATTTGTTACTTCGTATGTCGGAAGATGATTGGGATGACATTCTCAATATTCATTTAAAAGCCGTTTATCGACTTTCTAAACGTGTTTTAAAGGGTATGACTAAAGCACGTTTTGGCCGAATTATTAATATTAGTTCTGTGGTTGCGCATTTTGCTAACCCTGGGCAAGCAAATTATTCTGCTGCGAAAGCGGGGATTGAGGCCTTTGGTCGCAGTCTTGCAAAAGAAATGGGAAGCCGCCAAATCACTGTAAATGCAGTGGCTCCGGGCTTTATTGCAACAGAAATGACAGAACAGTTGAGCGAAGAAATTCGTAAAAAAATGAGTGATCAAGTGGCTTTAAACCGTTTGGGTGAGCCGCAAGATATCGCAAATGCCGTAAGTTTCTTGGCTTCCGAAAAGGCAAGTTACATTACTGGGACTGTATTACATGTAAATGGTGGTTTATACATGAGCTAAGCGCTTAAGTATAAACTTTCAAAACGATTTAGATTCAATTAAACTAACGGCATTAAAAACGCCACAAGCAATGAGGAGAATTCCTGTGAGCGATATCGAACTACGCGTAAAACAAGCAGTAGCTGAACAACTTGGTCTTAAAGCAGACGAGATCAAAAACGAAGCTTCTTTCATGGATGATCTAGGTGCAGATTCTCTTGACCTAGTTGAATTAGTTATGTCTTTCGAAAACGATTTCGACATTACTATTCCTGATGAAGATTCAAACGAAATCACTACTGTGCAATCTGCAATTGACTACGTTTCTAAAAAACTAGGTTAATTTAAGATTTCAGCGATGCTGATTTAAAAAGCTGCCATTTGGCAGCTTTTTTTATACCTATATTTTTTTAAGATGTTTTTTTACATTAACTTACGTTTATGTCACCAATGGCAACTCAAAACAGGTTATTTTTTAGCTATAAAAAGAATGTTTCATAAATAATTTAATCTTGAAAAACAGTAAAACAACGGAGAAAAACATGGGTCTTTTTGATTTTGTAAAAGGTATTGGTAAAAAGAATACAGCACCAGCAGAGCCACAAGCTGCTCCTGCAACACCATCAGAGCCTTCTGCTCAAGAAATCGCAAATAAGCTATTGGGGCACGTC
This sequence comes from Acinetobacter sp. YH12227, assembly GCF_013417785.1. NCBI lineage: Bacteria > Pseudomonadati > Pseudomonadota > Gammaproteobacteria > Moraxellales > Moraxellaceae > Acinetobacter > Acinetobacter sp. YH12227. Next base: position 9,161 of record NZ_VPDH01000063.1, read on the forward strand.
AAGAGCTTAGGTTTACCTGTTACAGGTTTATCTGTGAGTTATAACGGTACATCTGACTTGGCAACGGTTAAGGGTCAAGTGCAGAGCCAAGCCGATCGTGAAAAAATTATTCTTGCGGTGGGTAATATTGATCATGTGGCGCAAGTTGATGATCAACTCACAGTTGCAAGTCCAGAGCCTGAAAGCAAATTTTATACTGTGAAATCAGGTGATAGCTTATCGAAAATCTCAAAAGAATTTTATGGTGATGCAAATCAATATAATAAAATTTTTGAAGCGAATCGTCCGCTGTTAAAGAATGCAGATGACATTTTTCCAGGTCAAGTGCTTCGTATTCCTGCCTAATATTAAGCAGGGAGGGGCTGTTATTCAGTGCTCATCTTAGATATGAGCAATGTAAAAACGAACACTATAAAAAAGGCGCTTTATGCGCCTTTTTTATATGTACACCATATTAATTTTTATGTTTGGAAAACTTATAGCCCTGATCGCAGAATGCAGCAATCGCCACCAAAATGCCAGAGATGCCCAAAATAATTATAACACTGGTTGTTGAGTGGGTTGGCGATGCAGCTACCATGGAAAGTGCACCTAAAGGGGCTAAACCGCCAGCGATGGCTGTTCCAATTTCACGACCTGAACTTACACCAGTAGAGCGGTTTTCGACAGCAAACTGACGACTGAGGAACGATCCTTGTGGTGCGAACATCATTGGTGCTAAAAGACCTGTACCAATTGCAATCGCAATATAGATAGAAGTGCTGTCACCCGTTTCTAAAAGTTTCATAAATGGATAGGCAAAGAGTACAGATAGAAAGCCACCCATCATCAGCACTTTTTTGCTGTTCCACTTATCGCATAGCCAGCCGAAGAAAGGCACACTGAAAATTGCCACTAAGCTGGCAATGGTCACAGATAAAGATGTGACATGCGCGCTTACGCCTTGAAATTGCGTTAAATAGGCTAAGGAGAATGTCTTAAAGATGTAGCTCAAAGCGTTGTAGCCAATGGCTGCAATAAACACCACCATTAAACCTTTCATATTGGTTTTCATGATGTCTTTGAATGGGTTTTTCACTTTAGCTTTGGTGACATGCGCTTCTTCATAGTCAGGAGTTTCTGGCAGACTCTTCCGAACCCATAAGCCCACAAGGACTAGAACAAAACTAAGGATAAATGGAATACGCCAGCCGCCATTCACCAAGAATTCATCGCCATTTAAAGTCAGCAAGAATACGGTCAGAGATGAAAGCAATAGACCTAAGTTTAGACCGAGAGCTGGCCAAGCGCCTTGGCTGCCGCGCTTATCTTCAGAGGCATGTTCATAAGATGTAATGGCAGCGCCTGCAAACTCCGCACCCGCACCAAGACCTTGAATAATACGGAAGAATACCAGTAATACCGCAGCCCAAATACCAATGGATTCATAAGTCGGTATGAATCCAATTGCAGTGGTGCATAGCCCCATTAATAAAAAGGTGACAAACAGCATTTTCTTACGGCCATATTTATCGCCAAAATAGCCAAAGAATAAACCACCAATAGGGCGGGCAATAAAGCCGATTGCAAAAGTTGCAAAAGCTTTTAGGGTTGCGCTGCCCGGATCTGAATTATCGAAAAAAACCTTACTAAATACAATCGAAGCCATGGTTGCATAGAGGTAGAAGTCATACCATTCCAGCATGGAGCCAACGATGGTTGCAGTGGCTACCTTCTTTAGCCGCTTCTTTTTTTCGATTTCTGTCTCTTTGAAGTTGCTCATTTAATATTCCTTTAAGTGAGTGTCCTGATGAATTAGTGGTGCGTCATAATTTCCCGAACAATATATTCGGCGATCGCAAGGGATGAGGTTGCCCCTGGAGATGGTGCATTACGGATATGGGTAATATTGCCTTGCTTACGGATGACGAAATCGTCTACTAGCGAGCCATCAGATTCCATAGCTTGCGCGCGGATGCCGCGTGTTGCAGGCTCAACTGATACATCGGCAAGTGAAGGTACGTATTTGGCTGCTTCAGAAACGAAGTTAGTCTGGCTCAGTACGGTTCTAAGTTCACGCATGGCTGCAGACATATTTTTCGATGAGAATTTCCAAAAACCCTTGTACGTTAGAAAGTCATAAATATCTGAAATATTGAATCTATTGCCTGTATAATTTTCACGGCCGAAAGAAATAAATGCATTTGGCCCAATGGTCATTTGACCGTCAATGCGTTTGGTGAAGTGCACACCTAAAAATGGATATTTAGGATCTGGCACTGGGTAGATTAGGCCTTTGACATGGCTTTTAAATTGCTCATCAATGACATAGTACTGTCCAAAGAAAGGTACTATTTTTGGAGTTTCAATATCGCCAGAGTTTGCTGCTAAACGATCTGACTGTAAGCCTGCACAAGTCACAACATAATCAAATGCTTCTGAATAATGGTCGCCGCCTTCAAAGTGTACGGTGATTTTGTTGTGCTGCTCGGTTAAGTTTACTACCTTGCGACCAAGGACCAATGTGCCATTTTTTTGTTTAATTTCTTGCGCAATTTGACGTGCAATTTCGCCATAGCTCACAATGGCTGTACGTCGAGAATATAGCGCTTTAGTGCCAATACAGTTTGGCTCTACATCTTGAATTTCGTTGCCTGTTAAAATACGGACATCAGGCACTTTATTGGCAATCGATTTTTGATAGATGGCATCTAAACGGCCTTCTTCTTCTTTTGAAAGTGCAACAACTACTTTGCCGCACTCATCATAAGGAATATTGTTTTCTGTGCAATATTGATGAACCAATTCCGCACCGCGGCGGCACAAACGCGCTTTTAAGCCGCCTGGCTCATAGTAAAGGCCTGCATGGACAACGCCTGAGTTGTGGCTAGATTGGTGCATTGCAACTTCAGTTTCTTTTTCAAAGACTGTTACATTGGCATCAGGGAAATCTAGAAGGAGTTGTCGGGCAACAGCTAATCCATTGATTCCCCCTCCGATGATGGCATAATGTTTGTTAGTCATATTTATTCCCTTGTAAAACAGCATGAAATTGATTCAAAAACCTAAAACATTGACGGAAGAAGCATTTGAAATATTGCAGGACGCAATTATTAATAATCATTTGCAATTCAATGTTTTATATTCTGCAACCGAATTGGGTCAGATGCTGGGCGGCATTTCACGCACACCCGTCCGCGAAGCTGCTCAAATGCTGGAAAAGATTGGAATTGTAAAAATTGAAAAGAACAAAGGCATTCGCATTATTCCCACTTCATTTCCTACCATGATTGAGTCTTTCCAAATTCGCCTCATGCTGGAAGTTCCGCTAATTCATCGTGCAGCAGAGGTTCGAACAGAGGCTGATATTGAGCGCTTGAATACTTTGTTTGAAGAATTCAAGCTACAGGCTTCATCAGAAAACATCACAGGAACTTTAAAAGTGGACCGCGACTATCATTTGGCATTGCTGCAAATTGTGGGTAATCAAAAGGCAATTGACGTTATCAGTAATACGCGAAATCAGGTTTTGATTGCAGGTTCTGCAACTATTCCATCTTCAAGAAACTGCATGCAGACTTTTGAAGATCACTTGGAACTACATTGTGCGGTAGTTGCAGGTGATGCGCAAAAGGCTGCAGATTGCATGCGTACACATATCATCAATACAGCGACATTATTGATTAACCAAGAATCAGCTAAGCGGGACAGTAGTTGGTCTGACTACAGTACAAGTGAGTATCTGAATTGGTTATAAAATAGATACTAGCATGTTGCATGCAACAGGTAAATTGAAAAGATATTTGTCTTTACTTGAGATAGCTTAGACTTTAGTCTAAGTTTTCAAAAGCTTATGCTACAAAAAAATTATTTAGGTGTAAGGCATTTAAATAATGAAGATTTAATTATTTTAATTAAGTTGCTTATTTGATGTCTATGAATTCAATAAAAAACCTCCAATTTGGAGGTTTTTTGCGGAGATAACTTTAGAGGGTGGGTTTAACAACCACTAAAATTACAACTGCAAAAAGAATTAATGTTGGCATTTCATTAAAGTAACGCCAAAATTTATGTGACTTATAGTGTGCATTCTCGATCAGCTTTTTACGGTAATAACCACATACAAAGTGATAAATTACTAAAAGACCAACTAAGCCAACTTTAAGGTAGAACCATAAAGCTTCGTGGTAATGGCGGGTTGCATCCCCCCAATCAACTAAAAAATGGGCTGTGATGAGTGTGGCGATCATCGCTGGCCACATTATACCTCGGTACAACTTGCGTTCCATAATCTGGAAGCGCTGGTGACTGGTAGCATCATCACTCATCGCATGATAAACATAGAGCCGTGGTAGGTAGAATAACGCAGCGAACCAACACACCACAGCAATAATATGTAATGCTTTTAACCACAAGAAAGCATCAGAAGGAGCATCCATTAAATCACCCTATCTTGGGCGGATTAGCCTTCCCATTTTTTGAAAACGAGGCAGGCATTTACACCGCCGAAACCGAAACTGTTACTCATCACAGTATTCAGTTTTGTGTTACGTTTTTCAAGTACGATATCAAAAGGTTTTGCACCTTCATCAAGCTCAGTTACGTTGATGTTCGGTGCAATGAAGTCATTTTGCATCATCAATACAGAATAAATGGCTTCTTGTACGCCTGCCGCACCTAAGCTGTGACCTGTCATAGATTTGGTTGAGCTAAGTGGTGGTACATTACCTACACCAAACGCATTTTCCATTGCTTTAAGTTCAGTAATATCGCCAGCAGGTGTAGATGTACCGTGGGTGTTTACATAATCAATTTTGTCTACACCATGTTGTTTTGCTTCTTCAAGCGCCATAAGTACGCAACGTGTTGCGCCTTCGCCACTTGGTGCAACCATGTCTGCGCCATCGGAGTTTGCAGCATAACCGACAACTTCAGCAAGGATGTTTGCGCCACGTGCTTGAGCGTGTTCAAGTGATTCAAGCACTACAAAACCACCACCACCAGCAATCACAAAACCGTCGCGGTCAGCAGAGTATGGGCGTGATGCAGTTTCCGGCGTTTCATTGTATTTAGAGCACAATGCTCCCATTGCATCAAACAGCAGGCTTTGAGACCAATGATCTTCTTCACCGCCACCCGCAAGCATTAAATCTTGTTTGCCGAGTTGAATCATATTGTATGCATAACCAATGGCATCAGCAGATGTTGCACAAGCACTGGTAATGGTATGAGCAATACCTTGTAATTTAAAGGCTACACCCACGTTTGCAGTGATCGTGTTTGTCATGTTACGCGGTACAAAGAAAGGGCCAACTTTACGTGCACCTTTCGTTTGTAATAGTTCATTCATTTCGATGACAGAAGCGGTTGAACCACCACCTGAACCCCCAATAATACCATAACGTGGATTACCTGCAAGTTGTTCAGCAGTCAAGCCTGCATTTTCAACAGCAGCAACAGCCGCGTTATATGCATACATTGCGCAAACGCCCATAAAACGTTTTAAACGACGGTCAATTCCGTCAAAATCTTGTTCGGCTGCAGCGCTTACGTGGCTCTTAAAATTGAGTTCTGCATAAGTTGGGTTGAAACGTGTTCCAGAAATCCCGTTTTGCAAAGAATGAGTAACATCTTCTAATGTATTACCAATGCATGAGTTGATGCCCATACCAGTGATTACAACACGTTTCATCTACAGATCCTTTATAGCGAGTAGTGAGTGAGATGTGGAATAGCCTTTAGGAGAGGGCATCTACACAGTCTGACTCATGTATTTTGAATGGAATAATAATAGCAGAAAGCATTTTGAATTCTTATGGCAAATCCTATGCCAATTTTTGTCTATGTACTTTTACTGTGCTGTTATGAAAATCTTAACTAAAAGATACATATTCAAGTTGTGATAAAGTTTGACTACACCTAGTATTTATCAAGAATTTCAAGAATAGTTAGAATGGGGTCGGGAATGGCGAAATCGAATAATAAACCAACCAATAGTTTGCTCTCAAATGCCTTTGGAGTGGCTAAAAAGCTCAGTTCTACAGGGGTGTCAATTATTAATTATGTGGCACCAGAGTCGGTAACAAAGGTTATACAGCCGCAAAAAAATGGACAAACTTTAGAAGGGCAGTCACATCAAACAGGCTTGTTTGATGTTAAAAAATATGACAATCCGCAACAAATTTTACGTGAACATGTGCCGAATGTTTCTAGGCAACTGCTTGGTCGTCATTTTAGTACTGTTAATAATGTAGCGAATTTTGTCGCACCACAATTTACCGATAAAATTTCTGACTATTTATTTGATCAGTTGAATCATTTTAGCTCTGAATTGTCTTCTGTGGATGCGGTACTTGATGAAGCGGGTGTACGAGACTTAGAAGTCTTAACCCAAGATGTAGATCGTTCTCATCGCATTAGTCAGGCACTGGCTGAACAAAACAAATGGATTGCTTCTATACAAGGTGCAATCACGGGTGCTACAGGTTTGCTGGGTTCAACAATTGATATCCCTGCATCTTTGTTAATGACACTTCGGGTGATCTATCAGGTTGGACGTTCTTATGGCTTTGATTTGAGCAAAGAAACAGATCAAGACATTGTGCAGTTTATTTTTAAGCAGGTTGATCTAAGTTTAATTGCTGAAAAGCAAACATTGTTAATGGCTGTTAAAGCATTAACCAATACCTTGCAAACCAATGATCTTAGCCAATTGCAACAAATGTTGGGTTCAGATACTGATGCTGCGGCACTGAAAAAGTACGTGCTGGATGAGCAGGGTCAATTCAAATGGGCATGGCTGAACCAATTACCTAAGGTTTCACTGTTGAATCAAATTACACGATTATCGCCTGTTGCAAGCGCGGGGATCAGTGCGGTTTATAGTCGCCGTTTGGTTGATGAAGTGAATCAAAAAGCACAACAAGTTTTCTCGAATGCACGTCAGTACATTATTCAGCACCAAGATCTGACACTTCCGCCTTTACATGCCTATGAGCGTTCAATTGAATTGTTGGCACAGGCGACACCTAAATTATTAGAAGGTATCGAAACTATTAAAGCGAAAAGCTTAGGTGGTGCTGAACCTGTATTGGATCAAGTGGTTGAAGTAGAAGGGCATGACAGTATTCGTAATGTTAAAGTCACTAAAAAGACCCACATAAAAGCTGTTGATGATCAGTCGAATCAGGAAGATCGAGTGTCTGAAGGTTTGGATGCACTGGCAAAAAAAGTGGTTGAGCCGCATCAACCTGTTGCAGCGCAAAAGCCAGCTCTTAGTGAAAGTGAAGAATTTACTGCGGATTTGGATCTTGAAGAAGAGCAAGTGTTAGCTGAGGTTGAGCCAAAGCCTAAAGCGAAAGCACAAAAAGCCAAAGTGAAACAAGAAGATTCAGTTACAAAAAAACCAGATGAACCTGTTTAAAATTAAATCACTTATTTGCAGGCGAATAAGTGTGCAATAGGTGTAACCACTTAGATTTCAATGGCACTGAAATGTTGACCAAAATTAAGTCTTCGCTTACAATTGCATGCCCTCAAAAAGTAGTATTTTTTGGGGCTTTTAATTAACGGGAGATTTGCCAAATGGCAACAACAAATCAGTTGATCCGTAAGGGTCGTACAACTTTGATTGAAAAATCAAAAGTTCCTGCGTTGAAGGCTTGTCCACAACGTCGTGGTGTTTGTACACGTGTTTACACAACTACACCTAAAAAACCTAACTCAGCAATGCGTAAAGTTTGCCGTGTTCGCTTAACTTCAGGTTTCGAAGTTTCTAGCTACATCGGTGGTGAAGGCCATAACCTACAAGAGCACAGTGTTGTTCTTATCCGTGGTGGTCGTGTTAAAGACTTACCAGGTGTACGTTACCATACCGTTCGTGGTTCTTTAGACTGCGCTGGTGTTAAAGATCGTAACCAGTCTCGTTCTAAATACGGTACTAAACGTCCTAAGAAATAATCTTTTTAGATTAACTTCTTAAGAACGCAAGACCGCAATCCTTTATCGTCTCGCTTGTCTGATTTCTGCATTTAATTTTGTGAAATTCAAGCGACGTGTAGTAAGGCCAGCGAAATGTACACGACACTTTGTACTCATGCTGGATAAACCTGAAGTGTCATATTTATAGGTAGTTTAAAATGCCAAGACGTCGCGTAGTCGCTGCTCGAGAAATCCTTCCGGATCCTAAATTCAGCAGCCAAACAATCGCTAAATTCATGAACCACGTAATGCAAGATGGTAAAAAATCTATTGCTGAAAGTATCGTTTACGGTGCTTTAGACCGCGTTCAAGAAAAATCAAAAGTAGACCCAGTTGAATTTTTTGAAGCTACGCTTGAAAAAGTTCGTCCTATGGTCGAAGTAAAAGCACGCCGTGTTGGTGGTGCTACATACCAAGTTCCTATGGAAGTGCGCCCATCCCGTCGTACTGCCTTGGCTATGCGTTGGTTAGTAGATGCTGCTGCTAAGCGTTCTGAAAAAACTATGGCTTTACGTCTTGCTGGTGAGTTGCTTGATGCAGCTGAAGGTAAAGGCGCAGCGGTTAAAAAACGTGAAGACGTGCATCGTATGGCTGAAGCCAACAAAGCATTCTCTCACTACCGTTTCTAAGCAAATAAAACAGGCCCTAATCAGGAAGTTGACAGGTTGGTTGTCACCAATTTGTCATTAAAACGCTTTAAGTTGCTAGCAACTTAAAGCGTCCTGTTTTAAACAACAAAATTTAGGAATGCAAGAAATCATGGCTCGTCAAACCCCAATTTCTCGTTACCGTAACATTGGTATCTCAGCGCACATTGATGCTGGTAAAACAACTACGTCTGAACGTATTTTGTTCTACACAGGTGAGAGCCACAAGTTAGGTGAAACTCACGAAGGTTCAGCTACAACTGACTGGATGGAACAAGAGCAAGAACGTGGTATTACTATTACCTCAGCAGCTGTAACATGCTTCTGGAAAGGTATGGGCAACCAGTTCGAACAACACCGTATTAACGTAATTGACACACCGGGACACGTTGACTTCACGATTGAAGTTGAGCGTTCTATGCGTGTTCTTGACGGTGCGTGCATGGTTTACTGTGCTGTAGGTGGTGTACAACCTCAGTCTGAAACTGTATGGCGTCAAGCTAATAAATATAAAGTTCCACGTATCGCGTTCGTTAACAAAATGGACCGTACTGGCGCTAACTTCTTCCGTGCTGTTGAACAAGTTAAAACACGTCTTGGCGGTAATCCAGTGCCAATCGTTGTTCCAATCGGTGCTGAAGAAAACTTCCAAGGTGTTGTTGACCTTATCGAAATGAAAGCGATTATCTGGGATGAAGCATCTCAAGGTATGAAGTTTGAATACGGTGAGATCCCAGCTGACCTAGTTGAGCTTGCTCAAGAATGGCGTACAAACATGGTTGAAGCTGCTGCGGAAGCATCAGAAGAACTCATGGACAAGTACCTTGAAGAAGGCGAGTTAACGAAAGAAGAAATCGTTGCTGGTATCCGTTCACGTACATTGTTGAATGAAATTCAACCAATGCTTTGTGGTTCTGCGTTCAAAAACAAAGGTGTTCAACGTATGTTGGATGCGGTTATTGAATTCTTACCAGCGCCGACTGACGTTGAAGCGATTAAAGGTATCTTAGACGACAAAGACGAATCTGAAGGTTCGCGTGAAGCGTCTGATGATGCACCGTTCTCTGCACTTGCGTTCAAAATCATGAACGACAAATTCGTAGGTAACTTAACCTTCGTACGTGTTTACTCTGGTGTTCTTAAAGCGGGTAGCCCGTGTTATAACCCAGTGAAAATGAAGCGTGAGCGTGTAGGCCGTATCGTACAGATGCATGCGAATGACCGTAAAGATATCGAAGAGATTCGTGCGGGCGACATCGCGGCGTGTGTAGGTCTGAAAGACACGACTACTGGTGATACATTATGTGATGAAAACCACGTAATTACACTAGAGCGTATGGAATTCCCTGAGCCAGTAATTGCACTTGCAGTTGAACCTAAGACTAAAGCTGACCAAGAAAAAATGTCAGTAGCTTTAGGTCGTTTGGCAAAAGAAGATCCATCATTCCGTGTACGTACTGATGAAGAATCAGGTCAAACAATTATTGCTGGTATGGGTGAGCTTCACCTTGACATCATTGTTGACCGTATGAAGCGTGAATTCGGTGTTGAAGCGAACATTGGTAAACCAATGGTATCTTACCGCGAAACGATCAAAAAATCGGTTGAGCAAGAAGGTAAATTCGTACGTCAAACTGGTGGTAAAGGTAAATTCGGTCACGTATACGTACGTCTAGAACCGCTTGCTGAAGATGCTGGTAAAGACTACGAATTCGTTGAAGAAGTTGTAGGTGGTGTTGTACCTAAAGAATTCTTCGGCGCGGTTGACAAAGGTATTCAAGAACGTATGAAGAACGGCGTTTTAGCTGGCTACCCAGTAGTTGGCATTAAAGCGACATTGTTCGACGGTTCTTACCATGATGTCGACTCTGACGAATTGTCGTTCAAAATGGCAGGTTCTTACGCGTTCCGTGACGGTTTCATGAAAGCGGATCCTATCCTTCTTGAACCAATCATGAAAGTTGAAGTAGAAACTCCAGAAGACTACATGGGCGATATCATGGGTGACTTAAACCGTCGTCGTGGTATGGTTCAAGGTATGGACGATCTTCCTGGCGGTACTAAAGCGATCCGTGCTGAAGTTCCACTTGCTGAGATGTTTGGTTACGCAACTCATATGCGTTCTATGTCTCAAGGTCGTGCGACATACTCTATGGAATTTGCTAAATATGCTGAAACTCCACGTAACGTGGCTGAAGGCATCATTTCTAAGTTCCAAGCTGGCGGTAAAAAAGGTGACGACGAGTAATCTTTCGATTACTATAAGCCCAAACTAATTCATAGTTAAACCCAAGTGCTCATGCAGTGATCCTGCATGAGTAGTTTAAAAAGGAAGATCTCATGGCTAAGGCTAAGTTTGAACGTAATAAGCCACACGTTAACGTGGGCACAATTGGTCACGTCGACCATGGTAAAACAACTTTAACAGCTGCGATTGCAACTGTATGTGCGAAAAAATTCGGTGGCGAAGCGCGTGATTACGCTGCAATCGACTCTGCACCAGAAGAAAAAGCACGTGGTATTACAATTAATACTTCACACGTAGAATACGATTCTCCAACTCGTCACTACGCTCACGTAGACTGCCCGGGCCACGCCGATTATGTTAAAAACATGATTACTGGTGCTGCTCAGATGGACGGCGCGATCCTTGTATGTGCTGCGACTGATGGTCCTATGCCACAGACTCGTGAACACATCCTGCTTTCTCGTCAGGTAGGTGTACCTTACATCGTTGTATTCTTGAACAAATGCGACCTTGTAGATGACGAAGAGCTTCTTGAACTGGTTGAAATGGAAGTTCGTGAACTTCTTTCTACTTATGACTTCCCGGGCGATGACACTCCAGTGATCCGCGGTTCTGCACTTGCTGCACTTAACGGTGAAGCTGGTCAGTATGGCGAAGACGCTGTTGTTGCACTGGTTGAAGCACTTGACTCTTACATTCCAGAGCCAGAACGTGCTATCGACCTTCCATTCCTTATGCCAATTGAAGACGTATTCTCAATCTCTGGTCGTGGTACAGTAGTAACTGGCCGTGTTGAGACTGGTATCGTTAAAGTAGGCGAAGAAGTTGAAATCGTTGGTATCAAAGATACAGTTAAAACAACTGTAACTGGCGTAGAAATGTTCCGTAAACTTCTTGACGAAGGTCGTGCGGGCGAGAACTGTGGTGTTCTTCTACGTGGTACTAAACGTGAAGACGTTCAACGTGGTCAAGTACTTGCTAAACCAGGTGCAATCAAACCGCATACTAAATTCGACGCTGAAGTATACGTACTTTCTAAAGAAGAAGGTGGTCGTCATACTCCATTCCTTAACGGTTACCGTCCACAGTTCTACTTCCGTACTACGGACGTAACTGGTGCGATCGCGCTTAAAGAAGGCGTGGAAATGGTAATGCCTGGTGACAACGTTGAAATGTCAGTAGAGCTTATCCACCCAATCGCAATGGATCCAGGTCTACGTTTTGCGATCCGTGAAGGCGGTCGTACAGTTGGTGCTGGTGTAGTTGCTAAAGTAACTGCATAATCGCTGATTGTGTAAAAAAGGCGCCTCTTTGAGGCGCTTTTTTTTTATTCAAATTCAATTAAATATAAAGATTGTCTAACAATAATTCTAAAAGCTGTCCTTAACTGATAATTCACTGTCCTTATCTGCACAAATAAACATTCAATAATTCCTTAATATAAAAAACATCAAAACAAATAATAAATGAGTGGGTGGTGTTTCAAAAAGTATGCTGACATTAAATGAAACCATTATTGATGTAAAAAAAGGTTAAGTCGAAGGCTTTAAAATGGTTTTCAATCTTTTTGGAGAAATTACAACTCTTTCTAAAACCGCGC
>NZ_VPDH01000064.1:0-21587 GCF_013417785.1 Acinetobacter sp. YH12227
TTTTAACAATAATATTTTAAGTAATGAACAACAAAGATATTTAATACGACATTCCATGTCGTATGGCTTACGCCAGTCGCTTATATCCTCGTGCTGAACCACGAGGTTTTACGCTCCAAGTGATAAAAACTATTTGCAAATGATAATGATTATATTTAGTATTTCTGCGCGACCCAATTAGTGTCGTCGGTGCTTTTCTATAAATACATTTAGATTTTTATACTTCTTTATAAAAATTGTTTGATCTACGGTATAACTCATGCAAACAATGGATTCTTTAGCCCCTTTAACTCGTGCACAACACAGTATGTGGAAGGGACATCATTATCATGGCAGTTACCCATTTCACACCGCAGAATGGTTGGTGATTGATGGCCCATTAAATCGAGAATTATTTCATCAAGCAATTGAACTAACCTTAAAGGAAGCTAAGGCTTTACATTGGCGTGCATTAGAAAAAGATGGCAAAGTTTACCGTGTAGATGATGTTGCACTCAGAGCGCCTCAATTTGTTGATTTATCACATTTAGATGCTCAAGGAATATTAGATTGGGCCGATCAAGCAGTTGAACCGCCATTCGATTTAAGTGTCGGGCATTTATATGACTATATTTTTGCCAATTTAGGTGAGCAAAAATATGGGCTGTTTTTTAGAGCGCATCATGTAGCTTTAGATGGTTATGCTTATGGCCTAATGATTAATCGCTTCCTCGACTATTACCAATCTTTGAAAAACGGAACAGCGCTACAAAATAAGGCTTTTGATCATTTCGAGAAGTTCTTAGCGGACGAGCATCGTTATTTAGAATCAGCTAAAGCAGAGAAAGACTTAAAATTTTGGCGTGATAATTTTTCCAATGAACTGGCACCTAAGAAAAGATTAAAACGCAAATTAAAACAACCGTTCTATCAAGGGCCTCGCTATGAAGAAGTCATTGATTGGGATACCCAACAAAAAATGAATACATTGGCTGCTGAGCTTAAATTGCCAAGTGCCATGGTGGTGATGGCCGTCATGATGAGCTATCTAGTGAAACAATCAGGCGATGCACAACAATGCTTTGGTGTGCCCTTTATGTCACGTTTGGGTACTGCGGCGATGCGTACGCCATGCCTTGTGATGAATATTTTACCTTTACGTCTTGCTGCTACAGATCAAGACAATTTAACTGAAACTGTAAGATTGCTCGCACAGCGATTTAATGAAATTCGTCCACATCAAAACAGCTATTTTGAGCAAATGCGTTTTGAACTAGAGGGATTCGATCCATACGAAAATATTCTATTTGGGCCCATTGTGAATTGGATTCCATATCCATTGCCTGAGCAATTTGAAGGCTGTCACTTAAGCAAAACGACAATTTCTGCGGGGCCAATCGAAGACTTTGATATTGCAATTACCAATAAATTTGTCAACGGCATTGAACGTTTATACCTTGCGGTTGATGGTCATAAAGAACTCTACAATGTTGAATCATTAGGCGAATATTGGCATGACTTTATGCATATGCTTCGCACATGGTTGGATCAACCTGAGCTCAAAGCAGGTCAATTAAATATACAAAAAAAACTGCCAGATTAATTCTGGCAGTTTGGTGAAATTCCTTTAAACACCGAGTGTTGCACCACCATCGACTACCAATTCATGCATAGTTATCTGTTTTGCTTGATCTGAGAGTAAAAACAAAATTGCGTTGGCAACATCTTCAGGTTCTGCAATTTTTTTCAGCGGAATGCCACTCCGGTATTGTTCAAGATTGCCTTCAACTATACCTGCGGGTGGTTGATCATCTGTCCAAAGTTGTTTTTGCATTTGGGTGAGGGTTGAGCCGGGTAATACCAAATTGCAGCGGATACCGTGCGGTGCCAATTCAAGTGCTAAGTTTTTAAAGAAATGGCTAACTGTTGCTTTGGTTGTTGCATACAGTCCCATATTCATGCGTGGTACTAACGCCGCATTTGAGCTAATGCTCACAATTGCGCCTGCATGACGTGGCAGCATTTGTTTGGCTACCCACTGAGACAATAATGCTGGGCCCATAAAGTTTACGGCCAAATTGTGTTCCCATTGGGCTTGAGTTGTTTCGAGCAAACTTCCCATTTCAAGAATACCTGCGGCATTAACCAAACCTGTAATTGGTTGCTCTGACCATGGGGAGTTTTGGATTTTTTCAATCAGGGAGTTTGTTTTAGAAATGTCATGAGAAATAGCATGAAATTTTTGTTTTTCGGCGCTATTTAACTGCTCAATGATTTCCCAGCTAAGAAGGTCGGGATTGAGATCGATACCGATGACTTTATGATCTTGTTGAAGTAATTTTTTTACCACCACTGCACCAATGCCACGTGCAGCACCGGTCACAATAAATAATGTGGACATTTAAGAATCCTTGGATATGTTAACAAAACGTAACGATTATCATTTCTACTTGAGAATAATAATCATTATAGTTGTGGCGTTCAACTACTTTAGCTGAAATGGCAGTAGGGCTGAACGGTAAAAAAACATAATTGAAAGATGTGAGAGCAAATATGTTGCCAGTAGAACCATCAGTATTTAAAAACATGATTGGAATAACCAAGGACGACTTAATTGAAGCGGATGTTGCAGGTTTTGTATTTGCAACACCGACGGGGACGATTTCGAGTAAAAAACTTGTTGAATCGATTCAATTTGAACGTGATACAAACTTAGGTTTTGTTGAACAACAACAAACTTGGTTAAAACATGCTAAACAAAGATTGCAACAAAAAATTCAAGCAACGGGGAATGCTGAACTGATTTTAGTTGGCAGTTTGCCTTTCGATAATCGTGATTTGCCAGAAATGTCGATTGCGGAAGCAAAAAATACCTATGTCACTGAAGGACTAGATTTAACAGAGCCTCTTGAACGACTCTCACAAGTTCAAGCCACACTGATTCCTCCACAAGCAGACTATGTTGATGGCGTTGCAAAACTTGTGGCTTTGATGAAAAGCACAGAACTTGAAAAAGCAGTTTTAGCACGTGCAATTGATTTACAAAGTGAACAAAAAATTCAGATTGAAGAACTGTTTTATCAATTATTCAAAACCAACCCTGAAGGTTATACCTTTGCATTTGCACAAGACCCAAAAGAACAAGGTTGGTTCATGGGTGCGAGTCCAGAACTTTTAGTCGCAAAGCAAAATCAATTTGTATTTAGCAATCCAGTTGCCGGAACACTGGCACGTTGTGCGGATGTGGCAGAAGATCAGGAACAAGCACAGCGTTTACTTGCATCAGCAAAAGATCAACATGAACATGCTGTAGTGATTGAAGCAATTGCTGATCAATTATCACCCCTGTGTGAGAGCTTAAGTATTCCAAAGTCGCCATCTTTAATTAAGACCAGTACGGTGTGGCATTTGGCTACGCCTATTCAAGGGACATTGAAAGATCCTGAAATGCATGTTTTTGATCTCGCATCAATTTTACATCCAACACCAGCAGTCTGTGGCCAACCTGCACCTTTAGCACGTCAACTCATCTCAGAGTTAGAGCCATTTCAGCGTAATTTATTTGCCGGAACGATGGGTTGGAGTGATGCACGCGGAAATGGTGCTTGGGCTGTCAATGTACGCTGTGGTCGTATTTTTGAACATTCTGCACGCTTATACGCGGGAGCAGGCATCGTCGAAGCTTCTCAACCGACCAGTGAGTTGAATGAAACAATTGCCAAATTTAAGACCATGCTCAATGCACTTGGCTTAAATGCAGATCAATTGACGTATCGCTAAGGTCTAATCATGTCTGAACAAACACTGTTAGAACAAAAACTTTGGGAAGGGATTGTTCAATATCCTGAAGATTTTGTTGAAAAATATATTGCGAAGGGCTATTGGTTTGGCCAAACCTTAAGTGATTTTTTTATTGAATGTGCTGAAAAATATGCACAAAACACAGCCATTATTTGTGGAGAGCGTCATTTTAGTTATGCGCAGCTACAACAACATATTGATGAATTTGCAGTTTATTTAAGTAAGCAAGGCTATCAAATTGGCGATAGTGTGGTGATTCAACTTCCTAATATTGCTGAATTTTTCATTGCATATTTTGGTGCTTTACGCATCGGTATGCGACCTATTATGAGTTTACCTGCACACCGCCATGCTGAAGTGAGTCATTTTATTGGTCAAACCCAAGCGAAATTGTATATCTGTGCAGATCGCTTTATGGGGTTTGATTACCGTAAATTGGCATTAGAATGTAAACAACGCTGTGAAAGTTTGCAGCAAGTGTTGGTTGTTGGGACTTCGGGTGAATTAAGCGGGTTTACCACGTGGCCTGATTTATCCAAATATCAACAACAGCGCGTCGTTCCGCCTAACTTAACAGCACGTCATGTCGCTTTTTTCCAACTATCAGGTGGCAGTACGGGTACGCCTAAGCTTATTCCACGGACCCATGATGACTATTTATATAGTGTTCGCGCCAGTGCCGACATTTGTGAGCTGAATCAAACCACAAAAATGTTGATGGTCTTACCTGTGGCGCATAATTTCAGTATGAGTTCAGCCGGTTCATTAGGGCTATTTTATACAGGCGGGACTTTGGTGCTGTCGCAGGACCCAACTGCAGCAGCATGTTTTGCTTTAATTAAACAGCACAAGGTTTCACATGTAGCATTGGTACCTGCCTTAGCAGCTGCATGGGTAGAGGCAGTGTCTAAGGGCGCGGAAAATATTTTTTCACAGTTAGAGGTGCTACAAGTTGGAGGTGCTCGTCTCGCAGATGCTTTGGCACGTCAATTAATTGAACAATATCAGTGTCGTTTGCAACAAGTGTTTGGTATGGCTGAAGGTTTAGTGAATTACACACGTTATAACGATGACATTGAACAGATCATTTCTACACAAGGTAGTCGTATTAGTGCCGACGACGAAATTAAAGTTGTCGATGATGAAGATCGTGAGCTGCCTCAGGGTGAAGTGGGTCATTTGTTAACACGTGGCCCTTATACCATCCGCGGCTATTTTAATGTGCTAGAACATAACCGTAATGCTTTTACCACAGATGGATTTTACCGAACAGGTGATTTAGTCCGTATCAATGCAGAAGGAAACATCATTGTTGAAGGTCGCAGCAAAGACCAAATTAACCGTGGTGGTGAAAAAATTGCTACAGAGGAAGTAGAACAAGTACTGAATCAGCATCCTCAAATTATTCAGTCTGCATTGGTATCTATGCCTGATCAGATGTTGGGTGAGAAAAGCTGTGCCTATATTCAATGGCGCACTGATACTACTGACCCAAGTCCAACGCGTCTTATGATGCAATTACGTCAATATGTTCAGCATTATGGTTTAGCAACTTACAAAATTCCAGATCGTATCGAATTTGTTGAAGACATGCCGTATACCGCACTCGGTAAAATTGACAAAAAAGCCTTAAGACAACGCTTAGTTGCATAACACACTTTATAAAATTATAGATAGGTAAACACATGGCTATTCCACGTATCGCAAGTTATCCAATGCCACAAGCGCAAAACTTTCCAACCAATAAAGTGAATTGGACACTAGACCCAAGCCGCGCTGTACTTTTGGTACATGATCTACAACAGTATTTCTTAGATTTTTATGACCAAACCCAAGCACCTATTCCTGAACTTTTAAAGCATTGCCGTCAGCTCATTGATGAATGCCATGCGCAAGGGATTCCTGTGTATTACACCGCACAACCGGGTGATCAAAGCACTGAACATCGTCAGTTATTGACTGATTTTTGGGGTAAAGGTTTGGCAGCAGACCCAAATATTGTACAAATTATTCCAAGTCTACAGCCTGCTGAGCAAGATACGGTATTGACTAAATGGCGTTACAGCGCATTTAAAAAGAGTGATTTTGAGCAACGTATTAAAGAAGCAGGGCGTGACCAACTGGTGATTTGTGGTGTTTATGCACATATCGGTTGTTTACTGACTGCTGCAGAAGCATTCATGTTGGATATGCAAGCCTTCTTAGTTGGAGATGCATTGGCAGATTTTAGTCAAGAAGAACATGAAATGGCTTTGAAATATGCAACAGGTCGCTGTGCCAAAGTCGTTGATACTGTAACGGTTCTCCATGAATTAAAAGCGCCTCTTAGTACGGAGATTGTTCGATGAGCATACTCACTGTGAATTTAGAAGATTTACGTCAAACCGTAGCGAAACAATTAGGCATTGATGCCACTGAAATTCAAAACGACGATAACTTATTTATGCTCGGATTGGATTCGATGAGCTTGATGACCTTGGTCGGTCAATGGCGTGAACAAGGTATTAGTGTTGAATTTCAAGATTTAGTTGAAGAGCCAACGCTAGAAGAATGGCAGCATCGTCTAAAACGTGTCGCTGCTTAAAAAAATTGCCCGTAGTGATGAATCTTAGTGATTAAGCACTACATAGAACGGCCCCAGCCACATAGCCACGGCCATTTTCGTTCCTCAGTTTGTAACGCGAGTGGATATTCCATGCAGTTAGACAATTATTATTCTTCACAACAATGGCAAAAGATTCAGAACTTTGCAGCGAATAAACCCAGTCCATTTTTAGTGGTTGATTTAGATCGCGTTGAATATAAATACCAAGAACTTCAGCAAAGTTTTCCGATGGCGAATATCTTTTATGCGGTCAAAGCTAATCCAAGTACTGAAATTATTCAGCGCTTAGATAAACTTGATTCTAGTTTTGATATCGCATCCATATATGAACTTGACCGTGTATTGGCTTGTGGTATTTCACCTGACCGGATTTCATTTGGGAATACCATTAAGAAAGCTGCTGATGTGAAATATGCTTATGACAAGGGCATTCGACTCTTTGTCACTGACGCGCAAGCAGACTTAGAACAAATTGCACAGCATGCACCAAATTCACGTGTTTTTGTCCGTGTATTAGTTGAATCGGGTACAACTTCAGATTGGCCACTATCACGTAAGTTCGGATGTGATACTCAAATGGCGATTGATCTAATGATCAAAGCCAAGCAATTAGGTTTACAGCCTTATGGGGTGTCTTTCCATGTGGGGAGCCAGCAAAATGATGTCACCGTTTGGCGGACGGCATTAAATACGGTTAAGGACGTATTTGATACGTTGGAACATCAACACGGTATTCAACTTGAATTAATTAATGCTGGTGGTGGTTTTCCAGCACGTTATTTGGCTGACATTGATAGCATTCAAGATTATGCAAACCGCATTCAATGCTATATCGATGAATGTTTTGATCGTAAAGTTACGCTATTTTTAGAACCAGGCCGTTCCTTAGTTGGAGATGCAGGGGTATTGGTCTCTGAAATTGTACTGATTGCCAATAAATCAGAACAGGATGAAAAAAGATGGATTTATACCGATGTGGGTGTGTTTAATGGTTTGATTGAAACCTTAGGTGAAATGATTAAATATCCAATCTATACACCTAAAATGCATAATGATGCTCCAAAATCAAATGTCGTTTTGGCGGGGCCGACCTGCGATTCGACCGATATTATGTATGAAAAGATTGCCTATCCTTTACCACAGGATTTGGTCATGGGCGATCGGTTATATTGGCTGAGTACCGGTGCTTATACCACCTCATACGCTTCGGTGGAGTTTAATGGTTACCCGCCGTTAAAAACATTTTATCTTGAATAAACAATATTATATATAAGTAAAATTGCCCAATCCTATCTGAATATATAGGATTGGGCATTGTCATTTTAAAAATGACGACGACATAAAGTCATTAGAATGAATTAAGTCATAAGTATAGAACTGGACGTTAGATCACAATTGTAGGGTGTACGTTTTGAAATTTATTGCATTTTTCTTTGTCTTGCTTGGAAGTGCTCTGATGTACTGCACACATCCAAACCAAATTTTATTAAAAAGGCCACTCACTTCAATATGTCGTTGGTTTGGGTTAGGGGCGATCATCCTTGCACTAATCTTATTTTTAATTTCTGTACCAAAATTAGTCGCGATATTTATGTGGCTGTTAACCATGCTCATCGTCTGGTCATTTTTTCCATTTATTTCTTTAATGATAAAAAAATCACACTCATGAATTCACTCTTTCAACAGAAAATCCAGCCTGATTGGTGGTCGAAATCTTTTGCAGGCTTTTGCTTGGGGTTAAGCTTTGCCGTGCTATGCGCTTCAATTATTACAATCTGGGCGATGCAAAATTTAAGTCCGGCCTTAGCGCCACAATTTGGTATGTGGTCTATTCCTTGGATTTGGTTACCTGTTTGTTTTATTGCCTATTTCATACCCAAAGGATGGCAAGCCATTCTAATTTATACGCTGCTAAATCTATTTACTTATGCTGTACTGCGTTGGATGCGGGGGTTTTAAGATGAAAGTACGTACTGATATTATTCGCCACGCCAAGACCCTCCATACATGGGTTGGTATCTGCTCAGGCATTTTCTTATTCATCTGTTTTTTTGCAGGTGGACTGAGCATGTTCCAACATGATTTAAGTCGTTGGGCAACACCACCGCAACAACAACTGGTACCGATTACTGCACAGCAATATGACCCTTTGATTCAGCAGGTACAAGCGAAACATCCTGAAACTCTAAAAAGTTTTCAACTGAACTTTGATTCTAAGGAATTTCATTATGCACCTATGCAATGGCAAGCCGTTGCTCAAAAAGGGCAAGATGACCATGACTTTGATACATATCAAGAGCAGATGCTGGCAAGCTTCGATGCCGATGGCCGTTTACAGGTTGAACAAGAAAACCTGTCTAAAATGGGATGGTTAATCGAGCAGTTACATGAAACGGCGGGTATACCAGGTACTTTAGGTCATCATACATTGGGAATGTATGTGATGGCGGTCATTTGTGTGCTGTACTTCTTGGCGTTAATGACTGGACTGATTGTATTATTACCGACCTTGGTTAAAGATTATTTTGCTATTCGAGCGGGTAAGAACAAAAAAAGATTTTGGCTAGATGCGCATAATGTGGTTGGTATAACCAGTTTGCCTTTTCATATTATTATTAGTGTTACTGTGATTTCATTTGCCTTCCATGATGTGTTCTATGATGCCATTGGAACATTAACAGGTAAGGGGAAGTCTTTATTTCAGCGACCACCTGCTGTGAAAATCGTAGAGCCTGTAGCTACGTTAAATGTTGAGAAACTTTTAGAAAAGATGCAAACGCAGATGCCTGAATATCAGGTCAGTTCGATTAGTTTTAACAACCTTGATCAACCTGAAAAAGCATCGGCACGGGCTAATCTGTATAGTGCAGATCAAATGCTGAGGGGGGATCGTTTTGATGTGGTCGTTTTCAATCCATATTTAAATAAGCCTTTAAGTACCAGTAATTTAAATACCCATGCAACGCCGGCAGATCAAGTCATCCGCTCAATGTTTAGTTTGCACTTTGGTAATTATGGTGGAGACTTAACCCGCTGGCTTTATTTGATTTTAGGTCTAGGGGGGGCATTTTTATTTTATTCTGGAAATCTACTTTGGATTGAATCACGTGTTAAACGTCAAAAACCAACAGATACAAGAACAATTAAGCAACGCAAAGATGTTAAGGCTATTGCGAATTTAACTGTTGGAGCATGTTTAGGTTGTATGATTGCTATTTTTAGCAGCATGTTGATTGGGCGTTGGGGATATGTCATATCCTCAGAATTAACCAGTCTAAACCATTGGTTTATGTACAGTTACTATATCGTCTTTGTTTTGACACTGGTTTACTGCTTTATCGTTGGTGCGGCAAAGGCTTTACCTCAGTTACTCATGCTGACTGCGCTTATTCTTTGTGCATTACCACTGACCTCTATCATTGCATTAATGCTACCTAATATCGGTCTTTGGGCATCTTCATCTTATTTGTGGTGGATTGATATTACGGCTGTTATTTTTGCGGCAATTTTTATACGTTTTTATATTCAAGCGAAGCGCCGACAAAACAACGCTGAAAATGGAAGTATTTGGACAGTATAAGTTAGGCAAGGCAATGTTTTAAAACCTTGCCTAAATTTAAAAGGTAGTCATTTGACCGATCATGAATAAAATGTCATTTTAAGTATTTGATAGAACTAACAAATTAAAAGTAAACGTAGTTGATCGTTTTCAACCGGTGCACGATGCACACAAGGCAGCACTTGTTGTGTAGGATGATCGACGGCTAAACGCCAAAAGTGACCTGTGCCTAAATTGATTGGAACAGCATTATCATTGGCCTGGTAATGCAAATCAAAGAAATATTCTTCTAAAAAACTGTCAAAACCTGTTTCGGGGCCATCATATAAATTGAACAACTGATTTCGTATTTCAGGTATTTGTATTTTCTGCTGAACTTGATCATTCGGTAGAATGTCACTCGCTGCACCATAATAAGTACATAAGAAGGTATCAGTTGCGATGGGTGAGCGATCTACGTGAAACGAATAGACATCGGTCGAAATAAAATCTAATTCATTATCACGCTCATAATGCTTAATGAGGTTGAGTGATGGCAAGGCACCAATATCAGTTAAAAGCTGCATATCGCTTAAGATAGTATCTCTTGCGATACATCCTTGTGTTGTTAAAGACAGCTGCAAAAGATCATCTGCTGATAATTCTGTAATATTGTCTGTTAGTTCTAATTTTTTAATAATTTCCTGAAAATCACCTTGTAGATCACGTGTCCAACAAAGTGCATTGGTCTTGCCTTGGAAGGGTGTTTCGATTAATTCTGGGAATGTAGTGACGCTATGAACTTGACTAAAATAAGTCAATATAGATTTCATTAATAAACAACTATGCGAGTTTTAAAAACATTAGCATAAATGATACACCGTGCTTAGTATGAGTAAACGATCTTTTATCCACTTTATAATATTGCTTGAAATAGCACGAGCTATAAATGATGCCGATCCTCTATACCACCAACGGTGGGTGAAGCTTGTCAGCATTCTTAAATATTTATCGTCACCATCACGGCATAGACGTGCGCTTATGGTAAATCATACTTACATAACTTAGACCTATAAGATTTGGCGGTTTTAACTATTAAAGCTGTAGTAATGGCATGGATACACCTTGCAGCGACAAACTAGGTGTCAAAGCTGGGTAAGTGAATTACTAGACTTCACTGTATTTAGTTCTCAATTTTAAGTTTTATTAAAGGAAGTATGAAAATCATACTTCCTTTTCAATCTGCTTCACAATAAAACTTTAGAGTTGAAGCAACAGATCAAATCTAAATCAGATTTGAAAAATAATTACGGTGGATACTGTCCTGTGGTAATAACTCTAATAAACGCTGTACCGCATCAATTCGGTCATGTGTTTGCCCAATAATTCTTAATAATTGATCGATATCCTTTATTTGATAGATCAACTGGCTTAAACGGGCATCAAAACAATGTCTCCAAGTGCTGAGTAAAGGGCTTTCTGATTTAGAGAGAAAGCTACCTTTATATAGCGAGAATGTACTGGAAATAAGATTTGCATTTAATGATTGTTCAGCGCGTAAAAAATCACATTGGACTTCACAGCTAAGCCTATAAATGCGAGCCTCAATTGAATGAGGTAATAGGCTACGAAGTTGTGAAACCTCAGCCTTTAGGGTTTTTAGGCTGACACTACGCTCACCATAAAGGGCATAGTGTAACTCTTCTAAGCCAATGCCATGGGGATGCAAAGCTAAAATGCAAAGTATTTCAATTTGACGGTGACTCAAGTTCAAGGTATGCCCATTAAATTGAACCCAAGGCGAGCCTAGCGCCTTAATGTATAAAAAATTTTGCTGTTCAAACTTTATGGCTCGTTGTATTAAATCCGCATAGCGTTCAACTGCAAGCAGCCCCAAAGGAGTATGTTTTTTATATTTTGTGGAAAGGTTAATAATGCCATGAAATTGCCCTGATGTCGGATCCCAGATCGGCGCGGCATAACAAACCCAATCTCGAACACTGTCCATTTGGTTTTCATGAGAATAGACACAACTTGATATTTGGCTGTTCAACGTCATACCAATCGCATTAGTCCCAACAGCCTGTGTAGACCAATGCCCACCCTCAATAAAATGAACCTGTTCGGCAGAAGAAAGCATTGCAGAACTACTCCATGTCCATAAGAGAGTCCCGTGATGGTCTGTAAGACCAATAGCCATATCTGAATCTTCCGCTATTTTGAGTAAGTCAGCATAATTATGTTGGATAGAGCGGCGAAATAAAGACGTTTTATCTTCTGGAGGTAAGGCTAAAACAGGGGCGGTATGTACAGTATGTTGATTAATTAAATGGGTTGTTTGCAGATTTTTTGCAGATGCGGTATTGAACAGGTTCATATCATATTCCTTTATGATGAGACTGTAATATTTTTAAATTTTAGAAATGAGTTTCCAAATTTATAGTCATTTACGTCATTTCTTCTTGCCTCAATTTTAAATGCTTTTATCTTTGCTTGGTTAAATCATATCTTTTGGCTTTACCAGTCCTTGAGTTACTTTAAAAGTGTTCTTATGAGCTGAAAATGACTATTTCCATCTGAAATGTTAATAAACGTAAATAGGATGAAAATTCATTCGCTCATGTAAGGGCTAGGCACAGCTTCACCATGATACTGACGGTCTGCAAAATAACTTGATCGTACTAATGGCGCACTCCAAATATTTTTAAACGCTAAGCGCTCTCCATGTGTTTGATAATGCTTAAACTCTTGCAACGTAACAAAACGATGAATTGGCGCATGAGATTTAGATGGCTGTAAGTATTGACCGATTGTGACATAGTCTACTTGATAATCTTTCAAATCATTTAATAACACAATAACCTCAGCCTCGACTTCTCCTAAACCGACCATCAAACCACATTTCGTTGGAATTTCAGAACAGTAGTGTTTAAATTTTTTGAGTAAATCCAATGAGTGCTTATAGTCAGCGCCTGGTCGCATGGCTTTATACAGACGTGGAACGGTTTCAATATTATGATTAAAAACATCGGGTGGGTTTTGGCTCAGAATCTTCAGGGCAATATCTGCACGACCACGAAAATCAGGAACCAAAATTTCTATCAGAGTCTCTGGACTGGTTTGACGAATTTCTCGAATGCAATCTGCAAAATGCTGTGCACCACCATCTTTTAAGTCGTCTCGATCAACAGAAGTAATCACGACATACTTTAAGTTTAGATTCTTGACTGTTTCAGCCAGATGCTTTGGCTCATTAGGATCTAGGATATTAGGACGACCATGTGCGACATCACAGAATGGGCAGCGTCGAGTACAAATATCTCCCATGATCATAAACGTTGCAGTCCCTCCGCTAAAGCATTGTGGCAAATTGGGGCAGGCCGCTTCTTCACAAACCGTATGTAGTTTCTGTTGTCGTAATAAATCCTTAATGATTTGAACTTCATCAGGTTGACTAATTTTAGTTCGAATCCATTCTGGCTTTTTCGGTGTCGTTTCCGTTGGAACAACTTTAATTGGAATACGCGCCATTTTTTCAGCGCCACGTAGCTTCTTTCCAGTTAATACTGTGTTATTTAAATCCATTACAAACACTCCATCGTTTAAAATAATTAATATAGATCCCGATATTAAATAAGCTCTTTTAGGTGCTTTAATAATATTAAAACAGTGCAAAAAACTTATCATATAAAATAAAGGTTGGTTAAAGGTTTGTTTTCATATGTGATTGAACTACTGTAAAATTTTAAAAAATTTTTTAAGTTCTTAACCTTCTGTTTTTAATATTTTTCTCATCTTTTTATGCATTATATTTTTTTAGTCTAATATGAAATTAAATAAAAATATATTTATATAAATATACGGTTTAAAAATTCAACCATTAATTTTTGGATTTTCTTTTAAGCGTAATTAATAAGGAACAAAGATATGCAATTAACGGAAGAGCAATTGCTAGCAGCATACAAAAGAATGCGCGACATTCGTGAATTTGAGGATCGACTTCACGATGAAAATAATACAGGTGATATTCCCGGTTTCATCCATTTATATAGCGGCGAGGAAGCTGTTGCCGTAGGGATCTGTGAAAATTTAACAGACAAGGACTTCATTACATCAACGCATCGTGGTCATGGACATTGTATTGCTAAGGGCTGTGACATTCATGCCATGATGTTAGAAATTTTTGGCAAAGATGATGGTTTGTGTCGTGGTAAAGGCGGCTCAATGCACATTGCGGACTTAGATAAAGGCATGCTCGGTGCAAACGGTATTGTGGGTGGTGGTCCACCTTTGGCTATTGGGGCAGCTTTAAGTGCTAAAACACTGAAAAATGGTGGGATTGGTCTATCTTTTACCGGTGATGGCGGGTCAAATCAGGGCTTAACTTTTGAAGCCATTAATATGGCTGTCGTGTTAAAGCTCCCTGTCATTTTTGTTTTTGAAAACAACGGTTTTGGTGAAGGCACTGCACACGACTATGCCGTAGGCAGTAAAGACATTGCAGGCCGAGCAGCAGGTTTTGGCTTACCCGCTGAAAAAGTAGATGGAACAGACTTTTTTGCTGTGTATGAAGTTGCACAAAAAGCCATTGAACGTGCCCGCTGTGGTGAAGGTCCGAGTGTGATTGAAACGGTAACCAACCGTTTTTATGGACATTTTGAAGGTGATCCGGGGCTTATTCGTTCCAAAGAAGAACTGGATTATGTCAAAGAACATAAAGACCCATTGAAAATATTCCGTGAAAAAGTCAAGGATAAAATTGACGAAGCCAAACTGGATGCGATTGATGCCCAGTCTAAAGCCAATGTAGACGATGCCGTTGCAAAAGCACGCGCAGCTCAGTACCCAGAAGTCTCTCAGTTACTTACTGATGTTTACGTCTCTTACTAAAGGAATAGTAGAAAAATGCCAAATAAAAGTTATCGAAACGCGATTAAAGAAGCAATTGAATTAGAAATGCGCCGAGATCCGAGTGTCATTGTGGTCGGTGAAGATGTTCGTGGTGGGCATGGTGGCAAAAATACAGATGACAATAAACTGGAAGGTTTTGGCGGTGTACTTGGTGTAACCAAAGGCTTATGGACTGAATTTGGTTCTGAGCGAGTCATTGACACCCCGATTACAGAATCGGCGATTATTGGTATGGCGGCAGGTGCTGCTGCAACCGGTTTAAGACCTGTGGCAGATTTAATGTTCATGGATTTTTACGGCGTGTGTTATGACATGCTGTATAACCAAGCGGCTAAATTCCGCTATATGTTTGGTGGCAAAGCCAAAGCGCCACTCGTTGTAAGAGGCATGATCGGTGCAGGTTTTTCCGCAGCAGCGCAGCATTCTCAGTCGCCATATAACGTGTTTGCCTCAGTGCCTGGTTTAAAAGTGGTGGTGCCTTCAAGTGCCTATGATGTGAAAGGGTTGTTGATTCAAGCCATTCGAGATGACGATCCAGTAGTCTTTTGTGAGCACAAGTTGTTGTACGACATTAAGGGCGAAGTGCCAGATGAGGCCTACACTATTCCTTTTGGTGTCGCAAATTACACCCGTGAGGGCACAGATATCACCATTATTGCCTTAAGCCTGATGGTGCATCGTGCCAATGAAGTTGCTGACAAGCTCGCAAAAGAAGGCATTTCGGTTGAAGTGGTTGACCCTCGCACCATTTCTCCATTAGACGAAGATGGCATCTTAGAGTCTGTGGCTTCAACAGGTCGTGTGGTGATTGTAGATGAATCTGCGGCGCGTTGCGGTTTCGGACATGATGTGGCTGCACTCATTGCACAGAAAGGCTTTCATTTTCTTAAAGCACCAATCGAGTTAGTCACTCCACCACACTCACCCGTACCATTTTCACCAGTATTAGAAAAAGAATGGCTACCAAGTGTAGAACGCATCGAACAGGCTGTACGTAAGACGTTGGAGGCTTAGGATGAGCGAAATTAAAACCTTAGAAATCCCAAAATGGGGTTTGTCCATGGAAGAGGGCACGATTGCCCAATGGCTGATTCAAGAAGGTACTCAATTTAGTAAAGGACAGGAAATTTGTGAAATTGAAACCACAAAAATCGTCAATGTTCTGGAAGCGCCTTTCGATGGCTTGCTACGAAAGATTATTGCTAAAGATGGTGACACGCTGGTCGTAGGAGGAGTCATTGCAATTTGTGCAGACGCTCAAGTTTCCGATGCAGAAGTTGAAGCATTTGCACAGTCCTTAGATGGAACACCTGCTGTAACTGAAAATAAAGCGGTAGCAGCGGTTCCTGAAAAAGTAGCTGTAGCTCAAGTTGAAACCAAAGTACAAGCTGCTCCTAAACAGAACAGTGTTGGTAATGGATCAAAAGCTGTGGCTCAGGGCGGATATTCTATTCCTGCTGCGTTACAAGGCTTCCAACAAAGCGATGATATTTTTGCAACGCCACATGCCTTGAAATTGGCTGAAAAGCATAATGTAAACTTGTCTCAGATTACTGGTTCTGGACGTGAAGGTCGTATTAGTGTTCACGATGTTCAGACCGGAGTTCAAGCTGCTGGTGGTTCTTGGCCAGATGTGCGTCATCAAGCCAGTACGAAAGCCGCGAAATCTAAAGCAGATGATAGTTATGTTCTAGCAACACCTGTTGCCCGCCGTTTAGCAAAACAATGGGGTATTAATTTGCATGATTGTCGTGCATCGGGTTCACGTGGACGAGTTTGCAAGGAAGATGTTGAAGCTGTATATCAACGTGAAAACCCTGTACAAGCTCAACATGCTAACCATGCGCATCCAACAGAGTCAGCAAAATTTACCGCTG
Organism: Acinetobacter sp. YH12227; assembly: GCF_013417785.1. Lineage (NCBI taxonomy): Bacteria > Pseudomonadati > Pseudomonadota > Gammaproteobacteria > Moraxellales > Moraxellaceae > Acinetobacter > Acinetobacter sp. YH12227. The sequence continues at coordinate 16,712 of NZ_VPDH01000064.1, forward strand.
TGGCTATGAATGGTATGCGTAAAGCAATCGCTTCACGGCTACAAGCGGCAAAACGCAATGCACCACATTTTCGCTTAACGATAGACTTAAATGTTGAGTCGGTTCAGGCTTTGCGTCAGCAAATTAACAGTACCGTACCGCAAGTCAAGCTGTCCATTAACGATATGCTGATTAAAGCGGCTGCGGCTGCACTGATCAAAGTTCCACAGGTTAACGTTCAGTTTGATGAAGAAAATCAGCAAATTTTACAGTTTGAACAGGCTGATATTTCGGTTGCTGTGGCAATCGAAAACGGGCTGATCACACCAATTATTAAAGCAGCGAACCGTAAATCTTTGGCGCAAATTTCCAATGATATGCGTGATCTGGCGACACGCGCCAAAACTGGGAAATTAGCACCTGATGAGTTTCAAGGCGGCAGTTTCAGTATTTCCAATTTGGGAATGCTTGGTATTCAACAGTTTGATGCCATTATTAACCCACCTCAAGGTGCAATTCTGGCTTTAGGTGCAGCAGAGAAACGTGCTGTCGTCGAAAATGATGAGATTGTTGTTCGTGAAATGGTGACCGCAACATTGTCTTGTGATCATCGTGTCATTGATGGTGCGTTGGGTGCTCAATTCCTATCGGCATTTAAGCAGTTTGTTGAAAATCCTGCATTGATTTTGGTGTAGGAGGAATAGCCATGTCAGATACACAATTTGATCTTGTGGTTATTGGTGCTGGTCCTGGAGGATATGTCGCTGCGATTCGCGCAGCGCAACTGGGATTAAAAACGGCAATCGTTGAAAAACAACACTTAGGCGGAGTGTGTCTTAATTGGGGATGTATTCCAACCAAGGCATTATTGAGCGGGGCTGCGCTTGCGCAGCAGTTCAAACATGCTGGGCAGTTTGGCTTTACGCTTAACGCGATTGATTTTGACATTCAAAAACTGGTCCATCATAGCAGACAGGTTTCTGAGCAACTGGTGCAAGGTATCGGTCAATTATTGAAAAAAAATCAAATCACTGTTTTTAACGCAGCAGCCCAGTTTATTGCCAAAGAGCAATTAGAGCTTACAGATGCGAATGGTCAAAAACAGCAGATTTCTGCACCGCATATTATTGTCGCAACAGGTGCACGTGCGGCCAATTTGCCTCATATTCCTGTAGATGGCCATCAGGTCTGGAGTTATAAAGAGGCTTTAGTTCCAGAACAATTACCAAAATCTTTACTGGTCATTGGTTCGGGGGCTATAGGCAGTGAGTTTGCAAGCCTATACCAAGACTTAGGCTGCCAAGTCACCTTGGTTGATATTGCAAAGCAGATTCTCCCTAGCGAAGACATTGAAGTTTCGAAGTATGTAAAAAAGCAATTTGAACAGCAGGGTATGCAGGTTTTAACCGAAGCGACTGTAAAAAAAATAGAAACTGATCAGGCTCAAGTACATTGTCATATTGAAACTGCCACAGGTGTGCAAATCATTACTGTTGAAAAGGTGCTTTCAGCTATTGGCGTGAAACCGAATGCTGAAAATCTTGGCCTAGACGCTTTGGGCATTGAATTTGAGGATGGTTTTATTAAAGTCGATTCATGCTGTAAAACCAATGTAGTGGGCATTTATGCAATTGGTGATGTCGCAGGTGCACCCTGTTTGGCACACAAAGCCAGTCATGAGGCCATTCTTTGTGTGGAAAAAATTGCAGGCCTAAGTCATGTACATGCTTTAGACCGTACACAAATTCCGGGGTGTATCTTTACCCATCCACAAGTGGCCAGTATTGGTTTGACAGAACAGAAAGCGAAAGCTGCGGGCTTGAATATCAATGTGGGTAAGTTTCCCTTACAAGCGAATGGTAAAGCATTGGCTTTGGGCGATAGCGCAGGATTTGTTAAAACCATTTTTAGTCAGGAAACGGGTGAATTGTTGGGTGCTCACATGGTTGGGCATGAAGTCACCGAACACATCCAAGGTTTTGCGATCGCAAAATACCTAGAAGCTACGGATGAAAGCTTAGCACAGGTCATTTTCCCTCATCCTACTTTATCTGAGGCGATGCATGAGTCGGTCTTGTCTGCGATGCAACGTGCAATTCATATCTAAGGAGTCGCAACATGCCTAGGGGTTTAAACAATAAAGTTGCATTAATTACGGGTGCAGCACAAGGAATTGGACGTGGTATTGCCTTACGTTTAGCGCAAGAAGGTGTTCATATTGCTTTGGTCGATCTTCATCAACAAAAGTTAAATGTTGTTCAAAAAGAGGTTGAAGCCTTTGGCGTAAAAGCCACTACATTTATTGCGGATATTTCAGATCCAATACAAGTCAGTCATGCAATTGATCATGCCGAATCGACACTTAATGGTTTTGATATCATGATCAATAATGCAGGTATTGCACAAGTTAAAGCTTTGGCAGAAGTAACACCGAATGAATTTAACCAAATTATGAACATCAATGTCGGTGGTGTACTTTGGGGGATTCAAGCTGCAGCAAATAAATTTAAACAACGCCAACAGGCTGGAAAAATTATTAATGCATGCTCAATCGCAGGTCATGAAGGTTTTGCTTTACTCGGTGTTTATTCGGCAACTAAATTTGCAGTTCGTGCATTGACGCAAGCAGCGGCTAAAGAATATGCCAGTGCTGAAATTACTGTAAATAGTTATTGCCCAGGTGTTGTAGGCACAGACATGTGGGTCGAAATAGATCAGCGGTTCTCTGAAATTACAGGTGCACCAATTGGTCAAACGTATAAAAAATATGTAGATGGTATTGCTTTAGGACGTGCTGAAACACCAGATGACGTGGCTGCATTAGTTGCATTTTTAGCCAGTGAGGATGCAAACTACATTACAGGTCAGTCTATTTTGACAGATGGTGGAATGGTTTACCGTTAATATCAACATAAGGAATACAGAATGAAAGCAGCTCGTTTTTATGATCGAGGGGATATTCGAATTGAAGATATCCCTGAACCGAAAGTACTTCCAGGCACAGTGGGAATTCAAGTTGCATGGTGCGGTATTTGCGGTACAGATTTACATGAATTCATGGAAGGCCCTATTTTTATTCCACCTTGTGGTCATCCACACCCAATTTCGGGAGAATCTGCACCTGTAACAATGGGACATGAATTTTCAGGCGTAGTTTATGCAGTTGGTGAGGGTGTAGACGATATCCAAATTGGACAACATGTCGTAGTTGAACCCTATATTATTGCGGATGATGTCCCGACTGGCCTGAATGATAAGTATCATTTATCAAAAAATATGAACTTTATTGGTTTAGGCGGACGTGGCGGCGGTCTTTCTGAAAAAATTGCAGTTCAACGACGTTGGGTACATCCTATTTCAAATGATATTCCCTTAGATCAGGCCGCATTGATAGAACCTTTATCTGTCGGTCATCATGCCTATGTCAGAAGTGGTGCAAAAGCTGGCGATATAGCACTGGTTGGTGGAGCAGGCCCTATAGGCTTACTTTTATCAGCCATTTTAAAGGCTAAAGGTCTCACGGTCATCATTACTGAATTGAGTGCAAAGCGTAAAGAAAAAGCGATAGAAGCGGGTGTTGCAGATTATGTGCTAGATCCATCTAAGGTTGATGTGGTCGCTGAAGTGATGAAAATTACGGAAGACCGTGGTGTTGATGTCGCTTTTGAATGTAGTAGTGTTAATAAAGTCATGGATACACTGGTGGCGGCGATGAAACCAACTGGTGTGGTCGTTATCGTTTCGATTTGGAGCCATCCTGCCACAATTAATGTGCATAGTGTGGTTATGAAAGAGCTAGATATTCGTGGCACGATTGCTTATGTAAATGACCATCAGGAAACCATCCGCTTAGTCGAGCAAGGTAAGATTAATCTAGAACCTTTTATTACCCAACGTATTGCATTAGATGATCTTGTTTCTAAAGGCTTTGAAACGCTGATTCATAATAATGAGTCTGCAGTAAAAATTATTGTTCATCCGTAGTAAAACCTAATTTTAACGACAAATTTGAATAAGCTAGAAATAAACTTTATGTAGCTATTTCTAATATCTTTAGCGATAGGGAGTGACTCTGTACTTACAGATTCATTCTCAAATTTACAGTGTTGAGTGCCAGTATGATTTTGATCATACAGCCTAGTAAAGATAGAAAATAAGTTTTTAAATAAACCATAGGGATATAGACTAAATTTTGCTAGGAGAGTGGTGGCGGCCCACCACCAATTAAAAGGTGTCTACAAAATCATTGGCTATTCAATAGGTTTAGTTTACTGTTTGGTATAAAATATTAGACTGAGGTTGGGGTTTTGAAAGCTACGATTTCTGTTTGGCTTTTTGGCATAAGACATACAAATATAAGCTTTCTACTTTTTCACGTGCCCATGGTGTGGTACGTAAAAATCGCAATGATGACTTAACACTTGGATCTATGCAAAAACATCTAATTTCAATTTTACGACTTAAGCCCTCAAAGCCACCGTAGTAATCTAATAATTCATCCAAAATGTCAGCAAGTTTTTTGCCGTGTAGAGGGTCATTGGAGGCGTTCATAATAGATCAACCATATTTTGGGAGGCCATCATTATAACCTGAGCTAGTTGAAAAATGAGAGGGTTGGAATTTAAACGTAATTAACATTGATGTGTGCTGAAAGGCTTTGTTGCACAAACCTATCTGTAAAGGCTTTTTCAGCGATATAATTTTCAAATGAAGAAGCCTGCACACAAAATCTACCGCACAACCCATTGGCCCGCATATAACCGAGCACTTATGAGTCGCGGAAATATTGCCATTTGGTTTGATCCTGCTACGCAATGGTATGCGCCATCAAAAGGCAAACAAGGGCGAAATCAAACCTACTCCGACGCAGCCATCCAATGCTGCTTAATGATTAAAT
>NZ_VPDH01000065.1:0-21317 GCF_013417785.1 Acinetobacter sp. YH12227
ATGAGAAAGCCCATATAAATGGGTAATGTACAAGTTGCTGTAGAAGCATGTTTAATTCGTCTGATCACAGATACTTTATAAAGTATTTTAATACTTTTTTGAATCCGTCAATGCGTAAGTCCTATAATATATAAAATACACCATTTTTGTATACAGTTTTAGCTGAAATATTTTTGATTTTTAGATGAATGTGAGAAATAGCGCATGAATCTAGACATTAAGAATATAAAACAAAATTGTTCAATCAATCATGAAAAATGAATATTCATTCAATTTGTTAAATTTTTTTGAAAACGAACAGCCTTAGATTAAGGCTGTTGACTCGATTCAGACCATTGGTTTATTTGTTTAAAATCCGAACCAGAAGGCGCTTGATACACACTTAAGCCGAATTCAGGAATAATCGCAATGAGGTGATCAAAAATATCCGATTGAATTGCTTCATAGTCCTTCCATGCAATAGTATTGCTAAAGGCATAAATTTCCAGCGGTAGACCTTGACTGGTACTTTGTAATTGGCGAACCAAGATGGTTTGGTGCTGAGCAATGCCTGAATGTTGTTTTAAGTAAAACTCAACATAGGCCCGAAAAGTCCCTAAGTTGGTTAAACGTCTTTGATTATATTGCGATTGATTTGAAAGTTGCTGATTGAAATGAGCCAACTCTTCGTGTTTTGTGTCTAGATATTGGTCGAGTAATAAAAAATCCTTGAGCTTATTTTGCTCGTCTTGTGTCATAAAATGTACTGAGCTTTGGTCAATATAAATTGAGCGTTTAATTCGACGCACCCCAGCTTGTGCCATACCACGCCAATTTTTAAAAGTATCTGTCACCAATTTATTGGTTGGAATTGTGGTGAAAGTCTTATCAAAGTTCTGTACCGTAATAGTATGTAATGACATATCAATGACATCGCCATCCGCATTTAAAGAAGGCATCTCAATCCAGTCACCTATACGCACCATGTCATAGGATGAAATTTGAACGGATGCCACCAAGGATAAAATTGTATTTTGAAAGACCAGCATTAATACCGCGGCCATAGCACCAAAACCAGCCAATAAAGTAAATACGTCCTTTTTCAAGAAAGTACCTAAAATCATCAAACCACATACGATATAAATGATTAATTTGACCAGTTGTAGATATCCTTTAATCGGCTTATTTCTAGACTTCGGATTTCGTTGGTAAATCAGGTTAAAAATATTGAGTAATTCTGAGATTGCTAGTGCAATGGTTAGAAAAATAAAGGCTTGGCAGGCCATTTGAATTACCGTTTCAACTTTATCCGACAAATGTGGAACGGTTGTGATGCCATTCAATATCACAATAGCGGGCACAATATTGGCAAAGCGTTTGATCACACTATGTTCTGACAAAATTTGGCTATGACTAAAGGTCATTTTTGAGACCAATTTACGAATACCACGTACAACAATTTGTTTGGCAATAAAGTTTGCAAGAATGGCAAAAATTAATACCAGTCCAAGCGAACTCAGCATTTCTAGCCATGGATATTGATCTGACCAATCTTGAATATTTTGTATAAACTGAAATTTTTCCAAAATAACCCTTCTTTAAATTTGAATAACGTTAAATGTGTAAACTGATTAATTGATAAGATTCTAATATTGAAGATTTTATATGCAAATTTATACAATCAAATTTTACGGATTGGCTACATTTGTCATTCATATAATTACAACTAAGTGACCCAATCTAAGATCAATATTTGAAAATAGTTGTTTCAACAAATTTAAAGCCATATCGATGAATTAACAGTCAAAGTTTGAAATTCATTTCTATCAATTTATTTTAATATCATAAAAAAAGAGTGAATAAATAATAATTAATAATTCTCACTCAATTTTTTTATTTGGTTCTTTAGGGGAACACTATGGGGATTTATGTCGTAACAAGTTTAAAACGAGGCTCAGGAAAAACAACGATTGCGCAATATTTGAGTCAGGCTTTATCAATTTTAAATAAGACGATTCTATTGGATGCTGATCTAAGTTCTGCCAATTACGAGTGGGCAATGCAACAGAATAATCATCTCGGTTTTGAACATATCAATGTAGTAGAAAGTGATAGCAATACATTAGATTTACGTATTCAACATTTGAAAAACCACTATGCCAATATTGTTGTTGATATTCATGGACATGATTCCAATGCGCTAAGATCGGTATTAAAACATGCGAATAAAATAATTATTCCAACAGGTTTGACGGAGCAAGATACGCGGTTAGTCCAAGAGATGTTAGCTTTGGCTATTGCGATAAAGCAATTTAATACAGGATTACAGATTTATATTGTATTAAATAAAATACCGATTGGGACAGACGCTGAAGAGATTATTGAGGCAAAAAAACATCTACAAGATATCCCAAGTGCAAAATTTTTAAATACTGTAATTTATAATTTGGACGAATGGCCGTCTTATTTAAATAATGCTTTAGATGATCAATCATCTACAGACGTTCAAGTTATATTGCAGGATTTTCTCACTGAAGTTTTAAATTAAACTCATCGTTCAATACACAATAAAAAGCTCCTATGAAAGGAGCTTTTTATTTGATTTAAAGAAAATTATCGCAAATTACCACATTAAATCATCAGGAATGACGTACGCTGCATACGGATCTTCTTCATCCGTTGTTTGTTCATTGTTTTCTGAATTATTAACAATGATAAAGCCTTCCATTTTCGCATTGATACGATCTGCAAGTGGTTTTGGTAAAAAAGCATAACTACTATTTTCACGTGCAATAACAAGACTACCTGCAACCAGCGCGTTGTAAATTTGCTGATTAATGTAGACTTTTTTGATTTTACTATCATCAATGAATTGATACGTTGACTCACCATCGGTATCGCGAATTTTGTGCTGATTGATCATTTGCATGATGGCAGCTTTCAATTCTTTTTCTTGCAAAACTGCTTTACGACCTTGCTCTAAGGCATGATCTTTTGCCATTTTTTGCTGCTGATCTTGTTCGATTTTCGCTTTGATTTCAGCTTCATTGCTTTCACCTGTACGTTTTTCATGTACAGCTTGTTTAGACAATTTTTTTGCCTTTTTATTATCGACCAGACCTGCTTTAAGCAATTGAGCCTGTAATGCATTTTTAACCATAATACGTTCCAACTAATCGTGTATATGTCGATAATGAAAATAGATGACCCAATACACCACACTCATGATTAAACTTAATGCGGCAGGGATAAGGAATGCGTTTAATTTTAAATAAGGATAAAGCCAACTGGCAAGTAACCCGCCGACAATAAATCCAATTAAAATGAGTAAGTGCAAAATGACGCGCTTAGATTCGACTTCTAAACCGCGTGCTTTATAACCTAAAGCTAAACCTAGATCTGTCAGTACACCCGATAGATGTGTGGTGCGAATAATTGTGCCTTTATAGTGGCTGACCATTGCATTTTGTACACCCATTGCCACACATGCCCACAGTAATGCATAACGTGGGAAAAAGGGCAGAAGTAGCCAACACAGGACAATAAAAAAAGCCACCAAGCTTAGAGGCACACCATAACGGCGTGTTAAGCTGAAGTGACTATTTCCAAGTATCAGCCCACTATAAAATGAACCGATTACATAACACATTAAGACCAGTATTAAATACATGATGGTGGCAGGCTGCCAATCGAGGATCGCCATAGCCAACATGCTGACATTACCAGTCATGTGTGAAACGGACTGGTGTAAAACGGTCACCAGTCCGAGTACATTAATCATTCCCGCATTGACTGCAAGAAAAAAAGCCCCGAGTTGTATCCACAACGGTAAAGTTTGAAAAGGCATAATTTCGCCTTAAATATATCCAATATCAGGATATTATCTTAAACCACGATCAACTGCAGCAGTAAATAATACGTCAGTCGAAGAGTTTAATGCAGTTTCAGTTGAGTCTTGTAGCACACTGATTACCATACCAATGGCAACAACTTGCATAGCGATATCGCTTGAAATACCAAACAAACCACATGCAACTGGAATTAATAGCAATGAACCACCAGCAACACCAGAAGCACCACAAGAGGACACAGTTGCGACCACAGATAAAATCAACATCGTTGTGAAATCAACAGAAATACCTAAAGTATTAACTGTAGCAAGTGTTAAAACAGTAATCGTAACTGACGCACCAGCCATGTTGATCGCAGCACCTAAAGGAATCGCAACACTTGCGGTAGATTCAGGTACACCTAGACGCTTCGCAAGGTCTAAGTTCACAGGAATGTTGGCAGCAGAGCTACGTGTAAAGAAGGCAGTGATACCACTTTCACGTAAACATTGGAATACCAATGGGAACGGATTTGAGCGTGTCATAAACGCCACCATCATTGGGTTAATGACCAATGCTACAAAGAACATAGTGCCAATTAACACAGCCAATAGGTGAGCGTAGCTAACCAGTGTTTTCAGACCTGAATCTGCAAAGGTAACTGCAACCAAACCGAAAATACCAATTGGAGCAAAGTTAATTACTAAACGGATAACTTTATTGACCGCTTCAGCTGCATCAGATAAAAATGATTTCGTCGTGTCCGATGCGTGACGGAATGCGATACCTAAGGCAACAGCCCAAGCCAAAATACCAATGAAATTTGCTTCAGAAATAGCAGTGACAGGGTTTGCCACAAAACTTAATAATAAGTTTTTCAAAATTTCAGCAAGACTGCCTGGTGGAACAAGATTTTCTGCAGCAACATCAAGGATTAATGTACTTGGGAAAAAAATACTTGCAATCACTGCGCTGAGTGCAGCAAAGAACATGCCCAAAGCATACATCAACATAATTGGTTTAATGTATGCATTGCTGCTACCAACTTTGAAATTTGCAATGGATGACAGCACAAGTACAAATACGAGTATTGGTGCTACGGATTTCAATGCCTTAATGAATAAATCACCAAGCAAACTTAAATATGGTGCAACGCCAGGAGCAACAACAGCAACCAATACACCTAAAATAATGGCGATGATAATTCGGGTTACTAAACTCAAGCGTGTAAATGCTGAAAACATAGGGGAGCCTTGTCAGAATTACTATGACAAATTGATGAAAATTAGCCACATATTTTATACGAAAATGTGGAATGCTTAAAAAATAATTTTATTTAAAAATAAAACATTGTTTTATAAAGTCAATTTTTATATTTTAAATCAATTTTATAAATATGCTCATAACTTATAAATTAAAGTTGACTAAATAATAAGCATGAAAAAGTTTAAATTTGGTATTCAGTATGAGATGCATCTAACTCCTGAATGGCTTGATAATGTGTGAGAAATGCTTGCCCACTCAAGTGTTTTAACAGTTTTGAATGCTGCAATTTGTCCATAACTGGGCCTTTAATTTCTGAAAAATGTAGTCGAATATTGAGTTTTGAAAGCTCGGCATTTAAATCTTCCAACATTTCTAAAGCACTTAAATCAATTGAACTGACGCTTGAGCAGTTAATGATGACATGCTCCAATTTTTCATTTTGACTCACTTCATTAATGAGGAAGCCTTTTAAGGTATTGGCATTTAAAAAAGTAAGGTTTTCATCAATACGCATAGATAAAATATGTGGTGCCGTATAGACATGATGACGCTGAATATTTCTAAAATGTTGTGTGCCTTCCACCAAACCAATGACTGCAATATGAGGACGGCTAATCCGCCACAGCATCAGGATGAATGTCGACACAATCCCGATAATCAAACCTGTCGAAATGTCGATACAAACCACGCCAAAAAAAGTCACCCACATCGCAATACCATCGGCTTTTGAATAGCGCCATGTATCTAAAAAAGGTTTAAAGTCAACTAATTTCCATATAGAAACAATAATGGTGGCAGCAAGGATCACTAAAGGTAAATCACGAAAAAATCCCGTGAAATATAAGCTGACTAAAATAATTAATAATGATGATAAAATACCGGCCATTGGCGTTTTTGCACCGGCATCGGCATTCACCACTGTTCGAGACAAACTACCCGTTACGGGAAATGCAGAACTCACACCCGCGCTTAAATTGGCTAAACCAAGGGCAATTAATTCTTGATTACTATTTAAATTACTTCGTTGTTGTAACGCAGTCGCTTGAGCAATGGATAAGGATTCTACAAAGCTAATCATGGCGATCATGCTTGCGCCGGGTATGAGAGTTTTGACTAATTCCCAGTTCCAATGCGGAAAGCTTAGAGGAGGAAATCCAGATGGAATTTCTCCTACCGTTTTAATGCCTGCATCTTGTAAATTAAAATACATCACACTGGCAATGGAGATAACGACTAAAATCAGGGGCAGTGCTTTCGATAAAAATGCAGTTGAACCAAGACGTGACTGTATCGCCTGTGATGCCAAAATTTTAGGGGCGTACACTAAAAAAATGATCGCTAAAATACCAAAGAGCAACGAGTTGATATGGCTAAAACGCAAGTACTGCCATAATGAAATTATAAATTCAGCGATGTTATTGGCCTTTAATGGCACATTGACCAAAAACTTAAATTGACCTAATGCAATCAGTAAAGCTGAGGCAATAATAAAGCTCTTGATTACTGGGTGACTAATGAGCTGAATTAAAAAGCCAAAACGTAGTAGCCCCAATAGTAATGAAATTAGACCCACCATTAATGCCAGTAAGGTTGCAGCTTCAATATAAACAGGAGAACCGACTTCAAACAGAGGGTTCAAAGTCGCAAAGGTCATCATCGAAATAATGGCCACAGGCCCAATGGATAAAGTTGAACTTCCACCAATGAAGGCATAAATAATCATCGGGAGGATGCTGGCATACAAACCCATAATCGGAGGTAAACCAGCAAGCATGGCATAGGCCATCCCTTGAGGAACTAACATGGCGATCACAATCAAGGAAGCCAATACATCAGATTTAAATTTGACAGGTGTGTAAGCTTTTAGCCATGCCCAAGCGGGTAGAAAATCAAGTACACGGTGGTTTAAATCTGACATATAAAATTCTAAATCACAATTTCGTATATATTATGCATAAAAAGTGCTAAGAAGTCTTTAGCTTGTTAAGTTTGTGTTGTTTAAATTTTACATATGGTTGTTGTATAGGTGAAAGATTAAGACAATCAATTGATATTGTTGATTTGAATTATTCGGAACTCTTTAGAATCTGAATGGATAAAATGCTATTCACTGTTTTAGTTTTTTATTGGTACAGGAACAGCATTTAGTAATTAAAGCGTTAAAATTTAATGCTTTAATGAAGGGTGACAATATAATTGATACAACGTATTTAATACTTCAACCAAATTGGCATCTTTAATTGAGTAATAAATTTGCTTACCATCACGACGCGTGGTCACCACATCACTTTTACGCAACATCATTAACTGCTGTGATAGGGTCGGCTGCTTAATATCGGTAATTTGTTCAATCTGAGACACATTTAATTCTTGCTGTGCCAGATGACATAAAATAAGTAAACGATCCGTATTGGCTAGCGACTTTAAAACGCCCACGACTAATTCGGCAGAATCACGCATTGAGGTGATTTCCAGATCGGTATTCATTGGGAAGGTCCATAGGATTAACAACAGTTCAAGTATACGGATATCGCTGTTTAATACATTGAATAAATAAAACAATTTCTATGGTTTTTAGTGAAAATAAGTATCAATAATATTTATATGTTATCTTTTAGTTCATCAATTAAGCTTATTGCTTGATTTTAGTGCAAATTAACAAAAAATACTCCTATATAGAGTACTTTAGCCTAAAAAGACATGCACAGTTGAAAAATGGTTGTATGATCTAAAGGTCGTTTAAAATACAAATACATCAGGGAATATACTCATGAGTACAGATTCATCATTTCCAGTGCCTAGCAATTTAGGTATCGCGGTTTATAGCAACAATGCAGAAGCTATTGGTAATACACCTTTAGTGCGCATTAACCGTGCCATTCAATCTGCAGCAACGGTTCTTGCAAAAGTTGAAAGTCGTAACCCTGCATTTTCAGTAAAATGTCGTGTAGGAGCCGCTTTAATTGCCGATGCAGAAGCTAAAGGTTTGCTTAAAGCAGGCATGCATATAGTTGAGCCAACGAGTGGTAATACAGGTATTGCATTAGCTTTTGTTGCTGCAGCGAAAGGTTATGATATTACTCTTACTATGCCTGCAAGCATGAGTATTGAACGCCGTAAAGTGCTGAAATCATTTGGTGCAAACCTAGTATTAACTGAACCTGCTAAAGGCATGAAAGGGGCGGTTGAGGAAGCGCAGCGCCTAGTTGCAGAGCATCCAGAAACATATTACTTGCCACAACAATTTGAAAACCCAGCGAACCCTAAAATTCATGAACAAACCACAGGCCCAGAAATTTGGGATGCAACTGGCGGTAAAGTCGATATTTTAGTTTCAGGTGTAGGAACTGGTGGTACGATTTCAGGGATTTCAAGTTTCTTTGAAAAAGTGAAAAATCAGCCAATCTACTCTGTAGCTGTTGAACCAGCAGAATCACCAATTATTGCACAAGCGAAAAAAGGTGAAACTTTGACACCTGGACCACATAAAATCCAAGGAATTGGTGCAAACTTCATTCCGGGTAACTTAGACCTTGAGCTTGTAGATGAAGTCATGGGCATTGAAAGTACTGAAGCAATTGAGTGGGCGCGTAAAACGGCAACTCAAGAAGGTATTTTAGTCGGTATTTCAAGTGGTGCAGCAATGGCTGCTGCAGCAAAATTGGCTGCACGTCCTGAAAATGCAGGCAAAACGATTGTCGTGATCTTACCGGATGGCGGCGAACGCTATCTTTCTTCTGTGTTATTTGAAGATATTAGTGCTGACTAATTGTTTGAATAAGATTAAAAAGCCCATTCAGTAGAATGGGCTTTTTATATTGCAAAGGTAGATTTTGCTAGGCTGCATCATTGTCCTGATTATTTAACAGCGATGTTTTTTTCATATGTGTTTCGTCATTTAAAGTCAGGTCTTTATTTTTTATAGATACCTTATCGTTTAAAGACGCATTTGGCTTTTTTGTTTCAGCTGATTTATATCCAAACGTTGTTGCAATGTATTTAAAAAGAAAGCCCAGAAGTACACAGACCGTGACAGCTGGAATCACAACTTGAGTGAGCCAGACGTCAATGTGATCTAGACTCCAACTTAGTAATAAAAATAAAAAAGCAAACAAATAGGCGCAGTTCAAGCACAGGTTCGACAGTTTGTACATGCGAAAAATAGGAATATCGTTTGGTGGTCACGAATTTCTATCTTACTGAAATACGAGACAATGTATAGAATTAATGTAAGAAAAATAACTAAATGAATAATCATTATTCAATTTTATTGATTATGCTTTTGTAGTCGTTGATTTTTTTCAATAACACACTTTCATGTCTGTCGGTATTAAAAAAGGAAAATGACGCATTAAAAAACCTTGACCTTGCCATAATAGTAATGTTTAAGCTATGCATAGAACAGATAAATATCATTAGGGTGTTGTCATGAATGATTCAACAGAAAATAAACTTTTTGAAGGCAAACTTGCCATAGAAGGAATGACCTGTGCTTCATGTGTGGCACGTGTAGAAAAAGCTTTAAAAAAAGTCGATGGTGTGAGCAATGCTGAAGTCAATTTAGCCACTGAAACAGCGCAAATTCAAAGTCAGCTACCACTAGATTATCCTGCTTTCATTCAAGCGGTGGAAAAAGCAGGCTTTGGTGTGGCGCAAAAACAAATTGAGTTAAATATTGAAGGCATGACCTGTGCTTCTTGTGTGTCGCGGGTAGAAAAAGCTTTAAAAAAAGTACCCGAAGTTATTGATGCCAAGGTCAATTTAGCCACCGAAAAAGCCACCGTAACTGCTTTAGAAACAGTACACACTACTGAGTTGGTCAAGTCCGTTGAAAAAGCAGGATTTCAAATTGCTCAGCCCAATATTGAATTGAATATTGAGGGTATGACCTGTGCATCCTGCGTAGCGCGTGTAGAAAAAGCACTAAAGGCAGTTGGTGGTGTAAGCCACGCTACAGTGAATTTAGCTAATGAAAAAGCCTTTATTCAAGCCCCTGCAAGTCAAACACAGCAACTGGTTGCTGCGGTAAAAAAAGCCGGTTATGAAGCAACATTGGTAACGGAGCAGCAACCATCGTTGGCTGAAAAGAAAGCCGATGAAGCTCGACTATTAAAGCGTGATTTGATTATTGCTTTGGTACTAGCTGTTCCTGTGTTTATTCTGGAAATGGGATCTCATATGATTCCGGCATTCCATCATTTTATTGCACATAATTTGGGTACGCAAAATAGTTGGTACATTCAATTTGTCTTGACCACTTTAGTGTTGATATTTCCGGGGCGTCGTTTTTATCAACATGGCATTCCAGCCTTGACACGACTCGCACCCGACATGAACTCTTTGGTTGCTGTGGGTACGTTGGCTGCGTTTAGTTTTTCATGTGTCGCAACGTTTGCACCGCAATTATTACCGCAAGGCACCGTGCATGTTTACTTTGAAGCAGCTGCCGTAATTGTTGCTTTAATATTGCTGGGTCGCTTTATGGAAGCCAAAGCCAAAGGAAAAACTTCACAGGCCATTCAGTATTTAGTCGGTATGCAACCAAAAACGGCACGCGTTGAGCAATCGAGTAGTATTGTAGATATGCCTATTGCTGATGTACAAAGTGGTATGTTGATTGAAATTCGTCCAGGTGAACGTTGCCCTGTAGATGGTGAAGTAGTTGCTGGTAGCAGTTATATTGATGAATCCATGATCAGTGGTGAGCCTCTACCTGTAGCAAAACAAGTGGGTGATCAGGTTGTGGGTGGCACGATTAATCAAAATGGGCATCTGAAAATTAAAGCCACCGCAGTTGGACAAGATTCTGTCTTGGCGCAAATTATTCATATGGTGGAACAGGCACAAGGTTCAAAATTACCGATTCAGGCCTTAGTCGACAAAGTCACGTTATGGTTTGTTCCTGTGGTGATGTCACTTGCCTTGGTGACTTTCCTCATTTGGTACTTTGTTGGCCCTGAACCAAGTTTGACTTATGCATTAGTCAATGCAGTTGCGGTACTGATTATTGCGTGTCCATGTGCGATGGGTTTGGCAACACCAACCTCGATTATGGTTGGGACAGGTCGTGGTGCAGAGTTGGGTGTGCTGTTTCGTAAAGGTGAAGCCTTACAACAGCTTAAAAACACCCAAGTGGTTGCCGTGGATAAAACTGGAACTTTAACTGAAGGCAAGCCAACGCTGACTGATTTTGAGGTGACTACGGGTTTTAATAAGGATCAGGTGTTTCAGATGCTTGCATCCGTTGAAGCCAAGTCGGAACATCCTATTGCCTATGCCATTGTTCAAGCCGCGCAGGATATGAATATACAACTGCTTGAAGTAGAAAATTTTGACTCGGTGACAGGCGCAGGTATTCAAGCATTAGTGAATGGTCAACAACTCTTTATTGGTGCCGATCATTTGATGCAAAAAATGGGCTTAGATACTACGGTATTTGCAGCACAAGCTGAAATTATGGGTACAGAAGGTAAGACACCATTGTATGTGTCTATTGATCAACAACTTGCCGCGATTGTTGCGGTCGCTGATCCAATAAAAAGCTCGACCTATTCAGCAATTCAAGCTTTACATGATTTGGGCTTAAAAGTTGCGATGATTACCGGTGATAACCGACACACGGCTGCGGCTATTGCAAAGCAATTGAAAATTGATCATGTGATTGCAGAAGTGATGCCTGAGCAAAAGGTGCAATCTGTACAGCAACTACAGCAAGAACATGGAGTAGTGTGTTTTGTCGGAGATGGTATTAATGATGCACCTGCCTTGGCACAAGCCGATGTTGGGATGGCGATTGGAACAGGTACAGACGTGGCGATTGAAGCGGCTGATGTGGTGTTAATGTCGGGTAACTTACAAATGGTGCCAACAGCAATTGCACTGAGTACTGCGACCATGAATAACATTCGGCAAAATCTATTTTGGGCCTTTGTTTATAATGCCGCACTCATTCCTGTTGCCGCAGGTGTGTTGTATCCATTCTTTGGTGTTTTACTGTCACCAATGTTTGCCGCAGGTGCGATGGCATTATCATCAGTCTTTGTGGTTTCAAATGCGTTACGTTTAAAAGCCTTTCAAGGCCCTATATTTAAGGAGTCTTAAGATGAATATTGGACAAGCTGCAAAGTCGTCTGGGATTTCCGCCAAGATGATCCGCTATTATGAAAGTATTGGGCTACTCAATAGTGCACAACGTACAGATGCGGGTTATCGGGTGTATAGCGAAGCTGATGTGAAAACCTTGAGCTTTTTACGTCATGCACGTGATTTGGGCTTTTCTTCCGAGCAAATGAAAGAGTTATTGGGGCTTTGGAAAAATACCGACCGTCAAAGTGCGGAAGTTAAGCAACTTGCTTTAAAGCATATTGAAACTTTAAATCAGAAAATTGCAGATCTACAAGCGATGGTACAAATTTTACAGAACTCTGTAGATGGCTGTGCCGGTAATGAGCAGGCAGAATGCAATATTTTGAATCAGATTGAAAAAGGTGTTGTTAATTGCTGTCAGCACAAATAGGTATAGCTACAAATACTTGCTTATCTATAAGCTAAATCCGCGCTTGACCTTACCATCATGGCAAGCTTTAAAGTGTATACATAAATGTTCAATCATGAGAAATGAAAGATCAGACGCGAACTTTCTAGTAATCAAACTTTTAAGTTAGGTCGATCGCATTTGAAAGAGGATATAAAGATGAAATTTCGTATTGAAAATATGACTTGCGGTGGTTGTGCACGTAGCGTGACAGCAACGATTAAAGATTTAGATGCCAATGCCAATGTCAATATTGATGTGGCAAGCAAATTGGTAGAAGTCGAAACCACGCTGGCAGAAGATCAAATTGTTGCAGCATTAACTGAAGATGGCTTTCCACCAGTTTCTGCATAATTTAATTAGGTGAATGTAAAAAGCCAAACATCATGTTTGGCTTTTTTATAGATGCTAACGAGTAACCTAACCCTTTGAGTTGTAAGCAGACTTTATACCGCAGAAATTTTGTCTGGGGTCATTAAGGCCTGGTTAATATACAGTTTGATTAAGCGTTCACGTGAACCAATCGATTTTTGATAATGTGTCGAATTCAGTAGAAGTGAAGCACCATAAGTCACAGTCCAGATATAAGATAAATAATCTCGAATGGACATTGCACTATCAAGTGATTTTAAATAATCACTGGTCATGTCTTTAATTACAATAATGCGTTCTTCACGTACACGATAAAGCTCTTCAAATAGTTCTTTGAGTTTACGTTCATTATTGGTTAGACGTTCTTCAATGACATGTAATAATATCGTTCGATTTGAATTCAACATATTATAAAGCATATATTGAGAAACATAAGTTTTAATATCGTGATTATATTTTTTTGAAATTTCTAATAATCTTTTTTCATTTAAAATAATTAGTTCTAAATATAATTGGTTTTTACTTTTAAAATGTTTATAGATGGTGCCTTTTGCAATATCCAGTTCACAGGCCAACTCACTTAAGGTGATGTCCTGATTATTATCCAATAGCAGGGTTTCTGCCATGGCTAAAATTTTTTCCTTGCGCAGGATAAAATTTTGTTGGCGTACTGAACTCATGTTGGTTGTTCCATAAACTTTTGAAGAGAGAACAGGTCTAGCATATGCCAGACCTGTGTTTTTTCACATTCCACTATGGTCTCGAATTTGACATAAATTGGCTTAAAAATAAACATATTAGTGATTTGTGTGAAAGATAAACAATTCATAGCAGCGTTTTAATGTCAATAAAACTGAACCCTAGAGGTCATTTTTTTTAAATAAAATTCCATTTTTTATTTTTTTAATTTATTGTCTTTTCGCTTTTACAACAAAAGCAGCATTTAATTGAACTGTAATGGTTGGTATTTTATTTATACAACTTGGATTAAACATGATTATGGGTAATCATTATGTTTGGTTTTAATTTTATTCAATATACGAGTTTAATATCTTCAACAAATTTATATATTTGTAATAGAAAAATGCTGCGATCAAATCCAGATGATAGAAATCATCTAGTCGGTAAAAACAGGACATCTGCAGACTAAAGCGGTGCCCAAATGAATAAACAGATTTTTAAGAATTTCCACACAAAATAATTTTTTTATTTAGTGCGGGAGCATGCAACTTTAAAAAAGTACTTTGTCAAAGTACATGACAAAGCCTGTAGAAAAGGAAAGTACAATGCCAATATACAATGCGCCGTTAAAGGACATGGACTTCATCTTAAATGATGTATTCAATGCGGATGAGTTCTGGCAGTCAAATGAAAATCTTGCTCATATTGATATGGCAACAGCAAATGCCATTCTTGAAGAAATGGCTAAATTTTCAAAAAATGTCATTCTTGATCTAAACCGTACTGCCGATGAAGAAGGTGGTGCACAGTTTAACAATGGTGTTGTGACGACTCCGACAGGTTTTAAAGATGCATTCAAACAATTCGCTGAAGGCGGTTGGGTGGGTTTAGGTGCTTCAGAAGAATGGGGCGGCCAAAACATGCCGAAAATGTTGACTGTTCTTGCTGATGAAATGATTTGGAGTACGAACCCATCATTCATGCTTTACCCACTACTGACTGTAGGTGCGGGTATGGCCATTAATGACCGTGCTTCCCAAGAGCAAAAAGAAACGTATTTACCAAAATTCTATACAGGTGAATGGTCAGGGACGATGTGTTTGACTGAACCGCATTCAGGTACTGATCTAGGGATTATTAAAACCAAAGCAGAGCCGAATGATGACGGATCATTCAATATTACAGGTACAAAAATCTTCATTACCAGTGGTGAACATGACCTGTGTGAAAATATTATTCATTTAGTATTGGCTAAAACACCGAATGCGCCTGCGGGTTCACGTGGTATTTCACTGTTTATTGTGCCTAAATTCCATGTGAATGCTGATGGTTCAGTGGGTGAACGCAATGCAGTTTCAGCAGGTTCGATTGAACACAAAATGGGTATCAAAGGATCAGCGACATGTGTGATGAACTTTGATGGCGCGAAAGGTTATATCGTCGGTAAAGAAAACGAAGGCCTTGCTGCAATGTTCGTTATGATGAACTACGAACGTTTATCCATGGGTATTCAAGGTATTGGTGCAGCAGAATTTGCTTATCAAAATGCAGCACAATATGCGACTGACCGCTTACAAGGTCGTTCTGCAACAGGTGCTCAATCTCCTGAAAAACCAGCAGACTCAATTTTGGTGCATGGTGATGTGCGTCGTATGTTATTAAATGTACGTGCCAACAATGAAGCTTCACGTGCATTTGCAGTCTACGTGGGTCAACAACTCGACATTACAAAATACTCGACAAATGAAGCTGCCGTGAAGAAAGCCAATGACCGTGTAGCATTGCTTACACCTATTGCCAAAGCGTACTTAACGGATACCGCTTTACAGGCGACTTTAGAAGCGCAAATGTGCTTTGGTGGTCATGGTTATATTCGTGAATGGGGTATGGAGCAATGTATCCGTGACTTACGTATTTCACAAATTTATGAAGGCACCAACGGTGTTCAAGCCATTGATTTAATTGGTCGTAAAACCACCAAGTGTAATGGTGCATTTATTGCAGAATACTTAACTGAAATCCGTGAATTTGCTGCAACCATGTCAGATTCAAAAGTGAAGTCTGCTGCACTACATGTTTCTGATGAAGTAGAAGCATTAACTCAGTTTATTGTTGAACAGTCTAAAACGACACCTGACTTTACAAGTTCTGTAGCAGTAGATTATTTACACGCAGTTGGGCTACTCAGCTTCGTCTACATGTTTGCCCGTATCAGCAAAGCTGCGGCAGCAAAGACTGAAAGCTTCTACCAAAATAAATTGGTTCTTGCAGACTACTATGTCGAAAAAGTATTGCCAGATCTTGCAGCGCGTGCACAACGTATCAAGTCAGGTTCTGAGCTAGTAATGCAGCTTCCAGAAGAATACTTTACTGCTCAATCTTAAGACTATTACTTCAGCCTCATACCTTTAAATGTAGGCTAAGCACACTTTAAAGCATTAAGATGGAAACATCGTGGAGGCAGTCATGCCTCCAGGGTCAAAAAAGATTTAAAACAGGATGAAATAAGAAATGATTGTAATTTTAGATGGCGTTCGTACAGCGATGGGTGGTTTTCAGGGTTCACTTTCATCTTGTGCCGCTCCCGAATTAGGTGCAGCAGCAATTAAAGAAGTTGTTGCGCGCGCTGGCTTACAGCCAACAGATATTGACGAAGTTATTTTTGGTTGTGTACTTCCAGCGGGCTTGAAACAAGGCCCTGCACGTCAAGCAATGCGTTTGGCTGGCTTACCAGACTCAACAGGTGCAACCACCATTAACAAAATTTGTGGTTCAGGTATGAAAGCCGTGATGCAAGCTGCCGATGCGATTAAAGCAGGTTCAGCAGACATCGTTGTTGCTGGAGGTATGGAGTCGATGTCAAATGCGCCATACCTTTTAGAAAAAGCTCGTGCCGGTTACCGTATGGGGCATGGTAAAACAACCGATCACATGTTCCAAGAAGGTTTGGAAGATGCCGAAACAGGTTTATCGATGGGTATTCTTGCTCAAGAAATGGCGGATAAGAAAGGTTATACACGCGAACAGCAAGATGCTTTTGCCATTAACTCATTAAATAAAGCGGTGACTGCAATTAATGGTGGTTTCTTTAAAGATGAAATCGTGCCAGTTACAGTTAAATCACGTAAAGGTGAGGTGGTTGTTGATACAGATGAACAACCATTAAATGCCAAACCAGAAAAAATTCCGACGTTGCGCCCTGCGTTCAAAAAGGACGGCACCATTACTGCAGCGAATGCAAGTTCAATTTCTGATGGTGCTTCTGCATTGGTAGTGACTTCTGAAGAAATTGCAGTTGCACGTGGCTTAAACCCTGTTGCAAAAGTAGTGGCTTATGCTACGAATTCACAGCATCCATCTGAATTTACTATTGCGCCAGTTGGCGCAATTGAAAAAGTGTTGAAAAAAGCAGGTTGGGATGCCAAAGACGTCGATCTTTGGGAAGTGAATGAAGCATTTGCCATGGTAACGATGCTGGCAATTGATGGGTTTAACCTAGATGAAGCAAAAGTAAACGTAAATGGTGGTGCTTGTTCATTAGGTCACCCATTAGGTTCTTCAGGTTCGCGTATTATTGTGACGCTGATCCATGCCCTTAAACGCACAGGCGGTAAAAAAGGTATTGCAGCACTATGTATTGGTGGCGGTGAAGCAACTGCAATTGCGGTTGAACTTGCGTAATTGTCCTCAATTATCATTTTTAGATAACTAAGTTTTTAGATAAGCAATAACAAAGCCATTTCAGTTCGCTGGGATGGCGACCTATAGATGTTTATTTTGAGATGTTATTTTTGAGATTTTGATTATGAACGGTTTAGATCGCATTCGCTTACTCTCCCTTCGCGACAAAGTTATGTCTGCTGAACAAGCCATTGAATTAATTCAAGATGGTTCAGTTGTAGGTTTAAGTGGTTTTGGTGGCGCAGGTGAAGCCAAAACAGTACCGTTAGCATTAGCAGATCATGTAGTTTCGCATCCTTTACGCATTACCTTAGCAACAGGTGCAAGTTTAGGAAATAGTATTGACGGCCGTTTAAATGCAGCACATGCGATTGAACGTCGATATCCATATCAAGCCGATCCAGGCCTGCGTAAAGCCATTAATGCTGGCGAAGTCATGTATATCGATCAACACTTGTCTGAAATGGCCGATAACATTCGTCATCATAATTTACCGCGTATTAATGTTGCAGTGATTGCAGCTACTGCCATTACTGAAGATGGTCAAATCATTCCAACAGGTTCATGTGGTAACTCAGCAAATTTCGTTGAAATGGCTGATCATGTGATTATTGAAATCGATAACACGATTAATCCTGTGCTTGAAGGCGTGCATGATATTTATGTTCCTAAAGCTCGTCCAAATCGTGGGCCGATTCCTTTAACCCAAGCGGGTGATCGTATTGGTACATTGGGTATCCACGTGAGTCCAGAAAAGATTTCAGCAATCGTATTGAATGATTTGCCTGATACCCAGTTTAAAATGGATGAACCTGATGTTGAAACACTTGCGATTGCACAGCATCTGATTACCTTCTTTGAAGGTGAGGTTGCAGCAGGGCGTTTACCTGAAAATCTTGGACCGCTTCAGTCAGGTGTTGGCTCAATTTCTAATGCTGTTTTTGCTGGATTTGAACACTCAAATTTCCATGACCTGGAAATGTACTCTGAAGTACTCCAAGACTGTACATTCCAATTGATTGATTCTGGCAAAATGAAATTTGCTTCAGGCTGTTCAATGACTTTATCTGAGCCTTGTGCACAG
Source organism: Acinetobacter sp. YH12227 (assembly GCF_013417785.1). Lineage (NCBI taxonomy): Bacteria > Pseudomonadati > Pseudomonadota > Gammaproteobacteria > Moraxellales > Moraxellaceae > Acinetobacter > Acinetobacter sp. YH12227. The sequence continues at coordinate 18,428 of NZ_VPDH01000065.1, forward strand.
CATGTGATGAATAACTTCGATCAATACAAAGACAAAATCGTGTTGCGACCACAAGAGCTTTCAAATAATCCAGAGATTATCCGCCGTTTGGGGATTATAGCGATTAATACCGCGCTAGAGTTTGATATATACGGTAACGTCAATTCAACGCATGTAACCGGCACCAAAATGATGAACGGTATTGGTGGTTCTGGTGACTTTACTCGCCATGCGCATATTGCCATTTTCGTTACTAAATCGATGGCGAAAGGCGGTGCAATTTCATCGGTAGTGCCAATGGTGAGCCATACCGATCATACAGAACATGATGTGGATGTGCTTGTGACTGAGCAAGGATTAGCAGATTTACGTGGTTTATCTCCACGTGAGCGTGCACTTAAAGTCATTGAAATTTGTGCGCATCCTGAATATCGCGGAGCATTGCTCAGTTACTTTGAACGTGCGTGTGAGCGTGGCGGTCAAACCCCGCATATTTTGCAAGAAGCCTTGTCTTGGCATGCAAAATTTGAAGAAACAGGCAGCATGAAATCAGCTTAAGTATTTAATTTTTTAAATAAAGAAGCCCGATTAATTCGGGCTTCTTTAGCTTGAGTTTCTTATTGTTAGCATCTAAAATTGAAAAAGCCATGCTAAAAGTTTAGCGCTGAAGATAATCAATTAATGTTGCAAAGTCTTGTACAAAATAATCCGCTTTGGCTTGAATTTGCGCTAGCTCATGTTGCGAGTATTGATCATAAATGGCGACAACTTCAATGTCTGCTTGATTCGCAGCTTCAATACCAATGAGTGAATCTTCAATAATTAAACATTCGTCAGCTGTTAATCCAAAATGTTGAATGGCTTTTAAATAAACTTCGGGATGCGGTTTGATATTCTGTACATTTTCACGTGTCAGCATGAGCGAAAAATCTTGCTGAAAATCGATCTTAGAATGAATTTGGGTATTATTTTGTTGATAACGCTGCACATTATAAAGACTAGTCGTAGTGGTAAGCGCAGTTTTAATTTGCAACTGCTTTAAGTGGTGTAATAGCACATCTGCTTGTGGTTTCAGCTCGACCACATGATCTAAAAAATGTCGTGAAATCGCATAGCGACGTTCTTTGACTTCAGCCTTGTCTAATTTAAAGTGATATTTTTCATTTAAAAAGCCGCAGTATTCTAAGTAGGGATCTGTATATTCTCTAAAAAATTTAAGCTGAATGTCGCGTTGGCGTTGTAGTTCAGTATGTTCGATATCTAGACTGGATAATTGTCGAATCAATGCTGCATCGACCTGATTCCAAATACCAACGGAGTCGATTAATGTGCCGTCCAAATCGAAACAAACCAACTTTTTATTCTTAAACATGATGCATCCTAAAACAATCTGCATGCATTATGCGCAGATCGATGCGTATATTAAAGTAAATATCATCTATTACTGAGACACTATGGTGTTTCATCTGCATTAAAAGTAATATTTCGATATTGGCATTTATAACAAGAACGCCGATGATGCAGGGACTGTATTAGAAATTTAAATGTAGGAAAATTGGATTCGTGTTTGAACTCGACTGTAAACTTTTAAGCATCTTTTTTCATGTTTATAAGTATAAAAATGTCTCGCAGGCAGCAGATCATCTGCAAATGAGCCAGCCCACGGTCAGTAATATTCTGAACAAAATCCGACAACATTATAACGACCCATTATTTTTGCGTATGGGCAATGAAATGGTGCCTACAGAGTTGTCTCGTCAGCTTTTTCCATTGGTGAGCGAAGCATTAAGTAAAGTTGAGGCAATTAATAACTTTACGATTGATTTTGACCAATCCATGTCGGATCAGCAATTTACTTTGGCAATGACTGACGTATCACATCTGGTTTTATTGCCTAAAATTAGTCAATATTTAAAAAAACATGCACCACAAATTCGTTTAAATGTTCGTCCGATTACCACTGAAACCAGCTATCAAATGGCCAATGGTGAAATCGATCTGGCGCTTGGTTTTTTACCGCATTTAGAAAGTGGTTTCTATCAGCAGAAATTGTTCGAACAATATTATGTGGTGATTGCAGCCAAAGATCATCCGCGTTTAACGGGGGATACAATTACCACAGAGCAGTATATTAGTGAATCACATATTGATATTGATGCAGGGATGGGACATTACCATATTGAAAATGAGCTGCTTAATTTAGATTTAAAACGTGACATTTTAATGCGTTTGCCAAGTTATCTGGGTGTGGGCCTGGTGGTACAAGATACAGATGCAATTGCTACCGTTCCTTATTACCTCAGTGAAGTTTTGCTATCACGTGGCAATTTAAAAATATTTAATGCGCCAATCGCATTTCCGACATATGGGGTAAAACAATATTGGCACATGTCGTGCCATCACAAAACCAGCCATCAGTGGTTGCGGCACATGTTCCATGAAATTTTAGTTAAATAATATAGAGAATATTTTCTAAACATCTGAGCTTAAATTCTTTGAACTGATTCGTAATGTTCCATTGATGGGAGTACATTTACAGCTTCTTATTGGATCGTACACAAACTATGGCGCTGAGCTGGATACTATTTACTTTAATGGCTGCATTTATGCAGGCTTGGCGTAATGCATTTCAAAAACAGTTGAGTCATACAGTTGACGCTTATGGCGTAACATTGGCACGATTCATTTTTGCTTTTCCATTAGCAGGGCTTTATCTCTATTATTTATACAACCAGTATCCTGTTCAGCACATCGTTAGCTTTAATTCTAAATTTTATTTTTATGCTCTGTACACGACAAATTTCATAGGATCCTTGTCCTATCAGGCTTTTTCTTTCTTAAAATTGCTAGCACTTTCTTAAATTCTTCTTTTTTTCCAAAACCAATCAAACGTAGAATAGCCATTTGAACA